>JBHLLI010000016.1:0-46564 GCA_048885765.1 Candidatus Hermodarchaeota archaeon | reverse complement strand
ATAATGATTGAAAATAGATTTATACCATATAAAATGTATCAAAAATTCCCACATCCACTACATTCTCCATCAAGATAAGCAACACAATCGATACAAATGTTTCCACACTTTTCTTCTTGACTTTTTTGGTTGAATAAATTTAGTGGAAAAAATTTAGGTGTGATAAGTTCTGATACAAAAATAGTAGCTGTGTGAAGAATCCCCTTTTTATTTGTTGGTCCACAAAAATTGATATATCTATGTAATACTTCAATACTCTGGCCTATTATTCCTAAAATTAAATTATATTGACCGGTTACATGTGCTAACAAAAAAATTCTAGGACAATCTTCATAAGCTTTGATTACTTTTTGTACTTCTTCGTAATTACTCATTTCCATTAATATAAATGCTACTTTATAATTAAGGTTATTGAAACTTGTATTTCCTTGGACTTTAAGGATATCTGACTCTTCTAACTTTGAAATTCGTTTAGCTATTCCCGCGTGACTCATAGTTTCAGTTCCAGATTTAAAGATTTTTTTTTCTAAGTTAGTTAAACTTTCCCGACCATTTTCATATAGTGCTTTTATTATTTGTTTATCAATCCCATCTAATTGCATAATTTTTAGACCAATATTGAATAGAATTATTAATATTATCTTTATTCGCAATGTTTAAAACTTGTCGTTTATAAATCATTTGATATTGATTGAATCATTGAAATAATTAATTAATTGAGATTATTTTAGAAAAATTGATAATATATTATCAATCTTTTAATATTTTGTAATCATATTAAATAATCCATCTATAAACTTTATTTTTTATAGTTCTATTTTTCTAAACGATCTATTATTTTGAGTATTGATATTGAATTTAAAATATATGCCAATTTTGAATTTTCAAATTGAAACTTTTAATCAAAATCTGTGGTAGATTGAAACTTAATAGTATTCGATGGTTTAGATTATCCGAATCCCTTAAATATAAAGAATTCTTTTTTATATGAGAGTTTCTAGTAATATTATTATGCCAATAGATCAGATTGATAAACAGATTCTGAATGCTTTATTTAATGATGGACGGGAAAGCTTAAGTTCCTTGAGTAAAACTATTATGAAATCAAATCAAGAAACAATGAGCCATGCGGGAATAGCTAAACGAATTTCAAAGTTAGAAGAGTCAGATATCCTTAAAGTCCAAGGAAATATAAATGTTATGAGTTTGGAATACTATGTAGCATTTATATTAATGGAAATGAAAACCTATAATGATATTCAGAACATCAGTGAGGCATATGGAGAATGCCCTAGAGTTTTTTTATTAGCACATGTATCCGGTCAATATAATCTAATATTTGGAATAATAGGACAGAATCTTGATGCTTTGCGAAGATATATTAACTTCTGTGGGCCTACAAATAAAAAAGGAGTATTGCACTCAGCAATTATATTTACTTCTAATTTAATAGTTCCAAAATTTCTCCCTCTTAACCTTTTCAGTGGTGAAAGTAAAGAACACAAATGTGAGAATATATGTAAAGGGTGTGATGCTTTTCTTGATGGTAAATGTGGGGGTTGTGGCAGTTTTTAATAAAATCTTATTTGTTTAAATCATAAATAAAATGTGTTTTATTGATTCATATTGAAACTTATTCTTAATAATAGGTTAGAAAATAAAAATAATTTTAAAGATATTGTTTAAAATAGCCACATTAAGAAATTAATAAATATAACGTCAATTTTTATTATCCAACTAATTTATTAACTAAGATGTTATTATCTGGTGATTTTTAATTGTGATTAGCAATGAAATCTACTCAATACAGGACAATTCAATTCAAAAAAAAATAAGATCTTTACCTCCTGCTAGCAAATTTGTTCTTTATCTTTTAAAAAAAATAGGACCTCTAACTCAGAAAGAAATTATAAAAAAAACTTTACTCCCAAAGAGAACTGTTGTTTATTCCCTAAAAAAGTTATATGATGACAATTTTATCAAGAAAGTTAACTATGAAAAAGATAAAAGAGTTAGATTTTATGAAATCCTCATTTAGATTCAATTAAAAAAATTACTTCTAACTATATTTTTAAAAAAGAAGAGTTTCATCATATTAACCTAATAACAGATGTTGAAATCTTTAACCTTAAATTTTCACTACATTTTTGTAGGATTTAATAAAATATAAGAGAATCAATTTTTAATTAGTTTCAGATTTAAATGATCTGTGCAAAAATGTTGAAAATTGAAACATACTGGTATTTGATTGTTTAAATTACCCAGATTGAGAAATGCTTAAAAGAGAAGTTATTTTTCTTTAATTTGAAACAATTTACCTAAAAAAACTTAAAATCTAAAAAATAATAAAGTGAGATATAAAGTGAACAAAAAATTTTTACGATTGTTCATTATAGTTTTCTTTGTTTTTGCTATAATAGGTACTGTTAATGCATGGCCTGGTTATTTAATAGAATGGGAAGAAACTGATCATGGGTCTTGTCATGCCGGAACTTATACAGAGACAACTGGTACATTAGCAGCAACGGTTTCACCTGTAAATACTACAACTGTTACAATTGATCCCGGGACTCAATTTAATGTTACTCTTACAATAACTGGTTTTACAGCTGCAGCGAATAAACATGTATTAGTTGGCATATCTGCCAGAATTAGTAATAATCATGGTTTCTTTTTTGGTGTTCAGAATTATTCTGGAAATCTTGAAGCAACCGCATTCGAGGTTGGGCTGGATTCTTCTGGAAATGGTAATAATACAGTAACTATTATCGTATATGCTCCTACAACGGGTGGTACCCATACATTAACTATTGTTGCTGTTGAAGGTGGAGAATCATTTGGAACAGTTCAACCATTTAACTACATTAAAACACAAATAACAGTTACTGTTAAGTCCTCAGGTGGTATTCCTGGTTTTGGATTAATTTTTATCTTTGTTTCTGTGGTTCTAGCAGTTATCCCTATAGTTCTCATTATACGCCGTAAAAATAAATTGCGAGGAGATGATTCAAAATGAAAAATTCAAAAAAATTTATGCTTTTTATAATTACTGCCTTGATTTTAGGAGTAATAGGTACCGCTGTCGCACATCCAACCCAAATTCTGAGTTATGAAGGAAGTTCACACACAGGCTGTCATGGCGGGAGTGATGCAGCTGTAGCAGGGACATTAACGGTGTCAACAGTTACATCAGGAAATTTAATTACTATTACAACCACATTACAAGGTTTCACTGACGCTCTTGAGTCTAATAATAATAGATCGGGAACTTTTTCTATTGGTCTTCCTTATGCATTGGGAGATAATAAAGAATTTGGATTAGGAATCACACAAAACACGGTAAATGGGCATTCTGATTATTGGGGAGTAGGAATATGGGAAGTTGATTTAGATGCAAATGGAAATACAGTCAATCCTTTAAGATTCCGAGTATTAGCACCCGAAATGGATGGAACGTATGATTTAATGGTTGCTGTTGTCAATGCAGCCAATTCTACTGGTGATGAACAAAGTATTATTTACCTTCATGAAACACTAGTAGTAACTGTTACAACCGGTTCTATTACCATTGCTTCGTTAACATTATTCATTCCATTTGATAGTGTATATTTATACATTGCTGGTGGAATTTTTGCATCCGGAGCCATTATATTTCTGATTAGACGTAAAAGAAAATAAATTTTATAATATCATTTTTTTTTTTATAATCTCAAATTTTAAAAGTTAAAAAAAAAAGTCTTAAATGTAAGAAAGCACATTTTTATGATACGCTGTGAAAATTATAGTTCTATAGTATTTTATGATGAATTTCTCAAGATTATTAAAATCTGATTTTATGTTAATTATTTCATTAGCAATGCTAATGACTAACTTAGTGCTAATTGTAATTCTGACTTCATTCAACCTTATCATATGGGGAAGTCCTAATCGAATAGTTTATATCATATTTTTTTACCATGTATCTGGTGCATGGCTAGCATATTTATCATTCGGTATAAGTTTAATATTCCATATAATTTATTTATGGAAAAAAGCTTTAAATTGGAACCGTTTAGGTACTAATAGTATTATTGTTGGAGTATTTTTTTCAGCATTTACATTAATTACTGGATCTTTATGGTATAATGCTACTTCTGGAGATTATAATAATATTTTTTGGCAGTGGAGTGATGGAAGACAAACTATGACTCTAGTATTACTTTTATGTTATCTAGCTTATTTAATATTTAGAAATGTGATTGAAGATAGAGAAAAGAGAGCAAAATTATCTTCAATTTTAGGTATAACATTATTTCCAACAATTCCCTTAAGTTACTTCTCAGCAATTATATTTACAAGTTTACACCCTTTAATTAATCCAACTCCAGGAGAACCAGGCAATATATATTGGGATCCTGTAAAAATGTTTATGTTAATTTTTAACTTGGTGGGTATAACAGTTTTATTTTTTTATGCTATTCAAAGGTTAGGAGAATTAGATAAGGCTAAAGAAAAATTAAATAAAATCATACAAAAGAGGTTAATGGAGGAATAAATCAAATGTTATTACAATATTTTTATCCCGACTTAATTACAATTACAGTGAGTTATATATTATTTTGGTTAGTTATTATTATTCTAATCTTATACCCTAAAATTCGGTTAAGAAAAGTTGTAAAGAGAATTGAAAATTTGAATAAAAACCTAAAGCAAGAAGATGACGAGATTAAAAAAATCTAAAATTATAGCAATTGCAGGAATTGCTATATCTATTATAGTTATAATTACATTGCTTACAATAAATTCACGACCTTACCTTAAAGTTTCCCAGGTTGCCTTAGATCCTTCCCAATATAACAATAAACAAATTCAAGTTATAGGGATTGTGGAAGGATTTGCTGGAAATGATTTCAATTTAACCGAAAATGAATATAGTATTTATGTCGACATAAATGGGTTAACACCTCCAACTGATCTAGATAATGGAGTTCAAGTTGTTGTTACAGGTGTATTTAATTCATCTTTAATTTTAGTTGCATCACAAATACTAACTCAATGTAGCTAGCCCTCATTCAGTCGAATAAAAGAGCTTCTGAAGTCATTATCATAATTGAACTCATGAGAATAATATGGGCACAAAAAAATATTATTTCATAATAAAGACTTGTTATTAATCCACCTTCTAAGATTTTTATATTAATTGAAATAATAGGAGTAATGATAGGAAGAATTAAAGGAAAAAGCAAAATTGGTAAAATAAAAGATTTATTTTTTACATACATAGAGAATGCAGATACTAAACTCCCACATATAGACAGATCTAACGTTGGTAATAAAACTCCTAAGGTAATATAAAGTATTAATTGATTTACATTAAAGTTGCTAATTGAAGGAGCTGATATAAAACTACTAAAAAGAAAAAGAACAATCTCAACAAAAGTCAAAAGAATAAAGCAAAAAATAATTTTACTTGCAATTATCAGATTTGCAGATATAGGGGAAGAGAGTATTCCACCGATTGTTCCAGATTCTTTTTCTTTAACGAAAAGTCTTGACATAATATAGACAAGTGTAAAAAAAATAATAAGCCAGTTTTCAATTACAAAAATCTCCAAAGGCATATTTTGATATTCAGTACCAAAATTATATACTGAAGAAAATATAAAGATCGAGATTAAATCAAAGAGAAAAATTGAAAATAAATCATTGATTTGTCTAAGTTCAGATTTTATATCTTTGGATAGAATAACCTTTAGTAATAAAAGTTTTAATTTCAAGGTTAGTTTCAATTTTTTCAACATACATTCCTCCTAAAAATATGCTTTAATTTCAGTTTCATTAAATTCCTCATTTATAAACGTTTTATTGATTTTTCCTTGTTTTAACACAATCAAAGAATCACAAATTTGTTGGAATACTTCAATTTTATGAGTGGCGAGTACTATTGATATCTTTTTTTTATATTTTAATTCTTTAAAGAAATTAATTAACATTGTAGTTGCATTATAGTCTAATCCCGAAAAAGGTTCATCTAGAAATAATATTGGAGGTTCATGTATTAAAGCTCTGATTAATTCAACCTTTTGCTTCATTCCATGGGATAGAACTCCTACAGGCTCATTTAACCAGTCTGTTAAATTGAATATTTTTACTAATTGTTCAATTTTTGACTTCAAAATACTTTTTTTAAAATTTAGATGCAAATTACTATAAAACATAAGATTTTCAAAAATTGTTAGTTCTTCATAGAGGAATGATTCATCAGTAGTAATTCCAATATTTTGTTTTAAAATTTCTGAATGATCTAAATAATTCATCCCTTCAATTTCTATTCTCCCAACAGTCGGTTTAATTAATCCTGATAATAATTTTAATAACGTTGTTTTCCCTGCCCCATTTGCTCCTGCTATTCCAAAAATTGTATTTTCTTTTATTTCAAAAGAAACTTTTTTAAGAGCAAGAAAATATCCAAATTGTTTTGATACATTAGTACATCTTATTAAAAATTTATTGGATTGAACCATAGTCTCGTATTAATTATTTAAAAATTATTTAAAACTTTAATAAAAAAAGTAATTAAAAGATAAAAAAAAATATTTTTTATTTAATAAATCGCCTTGTTCTTGAAGTTCTAATTATGATTACTATTCCAGCAATAATTAAACTTATTATACCAACGTTTAATGTAAAGTTTACAATTAGTTCTAAAGAAATTAAAAGATGGGGTTGTGATGGTCCACTAACATAGATGTTATCAATTATTCTATTCCAATTGTTATGGTTATCCTTTGCATAAATAACTAAAGGTAAGTCTCCTATAGAGCTTGGTATCCAATTATATTCCCAAGTATTTCCAAAAACGTTAATCATAGAATGATTCAAATTTCCATATTCAAGATAAACAATAGAGACATTAGAAATATCCATTATATCAACCTGAATCGTAATAGATTGCCCAATCGTTATGGTTTTATTGCTAATAAGCAAATTATAAAACGTAGGACCTAATGTATCTAATACAGTAATATTATTCTTGATTGACAAGGTATTATTATATAAATCGATAGCATGAAGACTATAGAATTTCAAGCCTATATTATTCGGTGTCCAATTGTTAAAACGCCAAGTTAAACCTCCTATATTTGTCATAGAATAATTGATACCTTCATTCTCAATTAAGACATGATTGAGAGGAGAAAAATCAAAAACATCCACTTGAATTACAGATGTATCACCTAATTCCAATGGATCTGCATTTTCTATTAGGTTTGAAAAAGTTGGGGCACTTGTATCTACAATTGTTATATTGTCTTCTATATAGTTCCAATTATTATTTGAATCACTGGTATATATTATATAAGATTTTACTCCTACAGAATTGGGAATCCAATTATATTGCCATGTTACTTCACCTATATTATTCATTGTATAATTATTACTATCAATTTCAATATTTGCTATTGTAATACCAGCAAAATCAATGATATCAATTGTAATGGTCTCAGTTTGTCCTAATTCCAAAAGATCTGCGCTTTCATTTAAATTTGATAAGAGTGGAGCAGTAGTATCAATAACTTGAATAAAATTGTTTGTACTATTCCAGTTGTTTGCATTATCTTGAATGTAAATTTTATATTGATGATTACTAGCTATAGCAGGTATCCAAGTATCATTTACCCATTTATTCCCCCCAATAAAAGACATTGAATGATTTGTACCATCGTATTCAAGAATTACCTGTTTAATATTTGATAAGTCTGTAGCATCAATTGAAATCACTATTGAATTACCTAATTCAAGTGGATCACTACTTTCTGTTAAATTTGCAAAGTTTGGAGGCGTTGTGTCTTGAACATTTATATTACTAGATAGCTGATTCCAATTATTTAGTGAATCATTAGCAAAGATTTTAAAAAATTTGGTACCAAAAGAATCTGGTGTCCAAATATATTCGTATCTTGCTCCACCTATATGAACCATTGTATAATTGACAGCGTCGATTTCAAAAAGAACTTCACTCACTCCATCATTATCATCGACATCGACTTGGATTATTTCAGTTTGCCCTAATTCAAGAGGATTGGCACTTTTTGATAAATTTTGAATTGTTGGCCCTGATGAAACAAAAACCTCAATAGATCCTATTGATGTATTTATATTATTACTGTTATCGATCATATAAATAGAGTAAACAAAAATTCCTACTGATGATGGTTTCCAATTAGACCATTGCCAAGTATCAAATCCAATAAATTTCATAGTATGGTTTAAATTGTTGTACTCTAAAAGAATTTCTTTTATTCCAGAACCCGGTGAATCATATACTTTAATTGATATTGTCTCATTTTGTCCTAAAGGTAAGGGGTCAGCACTTTCAACTAGAAAGGCATAAGTTGGTGCAGTTGTATCTATTACATTAATATCACTACTTATTGAATTTAAATTTCCGACTGTATCATTAGCATAAATCATATATGGTTTTAACCCTGTACTAGTTGGAGTCCAAGTATTGTACTCCCAAGTTGACCCAACTACATTTGTCATAGAATAATTTACATCATTTATTTTAATTAATACTTGATCTACCCCTGATAAATCTGTAGCATTGATTTGGATTGTTTCTGTTTGTCCTAATTCTAATGGATCAATATTTTCAACTAAATTAGATAAAATCGGTGCGTTAGTATCAATGACTAAAATATCTCCACTTATTGAATTCCAACTTCTGTCTGTATCATTAGCATAAATCACGTAGTTTTTAACTCCTATTATACTAGGTGTCCAATTAAATTCATAGGTATTGCTTAAAGTGTTGGTCATGGTGTAATTTTTTCCTGCTAATTCAATAAAAACACCACTCACGCTTGTTTCAGAGTCAGTTACATCAACTTGTAAATTTTCCTGCTGACCTAACTCTAAAGGATCGCTACTTTCAATAAGATTATTAAATTGTGGAGGTGTGTTTTGTATTTCAACAGCTAATATTAAATCTCCATGTGCAAAATAGGAAGCTGAACCTCCAGCTCTATATATAGCATCTGCGTGGAGTGTATAAGTCTGCGCAATAGCCGGAGCTGTCACTTGAAAATCCAAGATTAATGAATCTCCAGACCCATCTATAGAAACCGATTGCTGAGTCGAAACAAATGTAAAATCCTTATTATCAGCCCTCCCTGGACTCCCACTTGGAAATCCTGCAACGATATTAGTACCTTGAGCTTCTGTAAAACTAAATATTTGAATACTAACTGTAAAAGTTTCGCTGGGATTAACAGACAGTCCTGAACTTGATAATATCGTTATATATCCCGTGCTACTCTGTGTAATATTCCCATGGCAACTACCATGACCTTCTCCGATAAAATCATTAAAATCTTCTGTTCTAGCTAGTGCAAATCCTACAATTGAAGTAACTAGAACAATAGTGATTAAAAAGGATGAAATTTTTCTTTTATTTCTCATTTGTATCCGCTTTTTTAGATTTAAATTAAAAGTTCTATTCTTAATTTATAGATATCTAAGATTTATTAAAAGAATTGTCAAAACTGGTTATTTTTAACAATTGAATGTGTATTAGTTTCATTTTAAGACAATAAGTAGTATAAAAGTTTCAATTTGAACCATTGAGAAATAATATATTTTACTTAATTCCAAATATTCAAGGAAATTAATCTCAATAATTCAGTTGTTAATAATTTTTTTTTCATTTTTTTTTAAAAAAAAACTAGATATAATTGAAGGAACTATCCCAATTAATAATAATACAAATCCTGGAATGAAAAACATATCTTGAAAATTAGATGGCATTAAAAATCCAGCAAGGATTAAGGAAATCCCTGCATGAATTATTGTTTTTGAATTTAACCTAAAAAAAAATACAGCTCCCCTACTTATCTTAAAGTTCTTTCCTAACCTGAACATAGACGAGAGAAATGAAATCATAAAAATTATTAGAACAGGGTTTATCCAGATATTAATTACAACTAATAAGATAAACGATAATACTGATTGAATGAAAATTGCTATAGTAATATACAATCCTATCTTTTTAACTTCGAAATATTCCCATAATGAACAAAAGATTAATGATAAACCTAAACCAGTAGCCAATATTAAGGTTGTTATAATAAAAAAATCTGGACCGATGTGGATAGTATTTATTGGAATTAAAATTGAAAGTAAAAATGTAATTGGTGGAATATATAGACCAAAAATGCATACAAAAGCTAAACCATATAAGAACAAATAACTTAAGTAATCAAATAATAACTTTTTATTTCGATATTCCTCCATCAAATAATCTAATACAATGTAAATTACATAAAGCGGAAGAAATATCAAAACTGAACCTAAAATTACTACCCATATAACTAATTCAGCACCTCCAGTAAAAGCATGAAGAGAAGTTAACCCTCCTCCTCTTGTAATTAATGTGGAAAATACTATTGAAGAAAAAATTAAAGCCACGTTTATCTTTATTAGAAGAGGGTTTTTTTTCTTAAATATTATAGTGTGAAAGAAAGCTGTTATAAAGAACCACGGAATAAGTGAAACTGTCTCAACAGGATCCCAACCCCAATATCTACCCCAAGTTAAGGCAATTTTGGCCCAATATGCGCCTAATCCAATGCTCAAAGTCAGAACTAACCATCCGAATTTTAATGTGAAGTTATAGAATTTAATTTGAAAAGATTCCTTAAGTTTTGATTTTCTTGTTATTATTTCAGAGATGGTTATAGTAAAGGGTACTAAATAAACAGCATAAGCAATAAAAGTAAAAAAAGGATGCCATATCATAAAAGGCGATATCAAAATTGGATTTAACCCTAATCCATCAGAAGGAGAAGAAGATTGGAGTTCAAAAGGGTTTAAGTACAATAATATTATTAAGAATGCAGTTGAAATTATTGATGATAAAATTACTGATCGAATAAAAACTAAATCTTCTTTATTACGGTTCCCAATCCTATAGAGATTGATTGTTATTGAATTAAATAACATCCAAGTCATTATTGATCCTTCTTCACCCGCCCAGATGGCCACAATTTTGTAAACGAGAGGGAGGGAATTGTTACTATAATTCATTACATATACAATTTTATAAGTATTATTTAGAAAACTGTAAATCATAATTAAAAACAAAATTAACGACAAATACATCGATAACACAGTTAAAAAATAAACATTTTGTTTTTTGATAATTAGAAAAATGACATCCAAAATCATTATAGCAATTAGAAATATGATTATAACGTTACCAATGAATGATATAAAAACAATTCGAAAGTTTAACTCGATTAAATCTAGTAAGAAAGGGATGGTAATTATGCTGAAAAGAATTAAGCTCAAATTAACGACAATATTTTTTTTCATCGACATTTCATTAAGCATTAAATAAAACACCTAGAATGTAATATTTAAGAATTTTAATAAAGATTTTTATATATAAACATAAAAAAATAAATTAGGTGTAATTTTTGCTATAATCTTTTAAAAAAAACCTGATTTTTAAAATATATGAAAAATATTTAAAAAGCTAAACTCATAGATTAAAAATACTTCAGTTCGGGTAAACAGGATATCATGAAAAAGAAAATTCTTATATATTTGATTTGTATTATAGCGCTAATGAGTCTCACAATTTTTATTTTTGGAACTGGAAGACCTCCATATGGGGATACTCATTCTTCTAGTGGATGCCATGATTCAACAGGAGGATATACAATTTCATATACTAATCCTGTAAGAATTGAAATAAATAATACACCTTATTTTATCTTTAATATATCAGCAACTGGGACTGATTTATTTGTACAAGCATACCCTGGTGCTAAAGATAATGATAATTTTAACATTTTACCTTCAAATGATAAAATAGTCGATGCTTCGGGAGATGATCAAGATCCCGCTCCAAATGCGATGACAGTCGTATTCAATGCAACGCCAACTATAGAGAAAATATCTTATACTTTATTTATAATTGCAGGAGATAATCTGACCGGAGGTCAACAATTTGCTTATGCTGAGATTATAATTGGGGTTCCACCAGGATTTGATCTGTTCTCTGCAATATTTAATCATTTAGGTCTATATTTAGGATTACCAGCTTTATTATTAGTATCAATTGCTACTGTACTTGTTTTAGTGAATGAAAACAAATTTGTAAAAACTCATGGAATTCTTGCTGGTAGTTCTTGGGTCCTAACGGTTATCAATGTTATTGTCGCTTTTATAAGAATACCCGCCGGAGCCTGGCTCGGAGGTTATGAATTGATATATCACTTGCCACATATAATTCTAGGGTCACTAGGATTAGTCACTGGTTTTTTAAGCATGTTATTTGGAATTGCAGCCGAAAGAAAGCCGGCAAAAATTACGGGTTATATTACATTATTAAGCTGGTGGGGTGCTTTCCTTTTGGGTTATTTTCTAAACTCTAATTTACTTCTAATTTGATGTCTTAAGGTGCTAACACAAAATGACGCGATCTGATAATAATAAAATAAAAAGAAAGAAAGAATCTCTTGAAAATCAGTTTTTGGAATTTATATCTCCTTATCATGTGAGTACAAATCCATTTGAACTTGAATCTGCTTCGGCAGATCTTACTTCCCTACCTGCATATCATTATAAATTTAAAAAGAAATATTTAGCTAGCTATGTCATTCGTCCAGCTAATAACAACGAATTATCGTTGGCAATAAAAAAATGTAATAAACTTAATATTCCAATCACAATCAGAGCCGCGGGAACTTCATGTTTCTCTTCAGCAACACCCTCAAAGGGAGGTGTAATTATAGATATACGTAGATTGAATAAAGTTCATGAAATTAACCAAGAAAAGATGACAGTGAAAGTAGGGAGTGGAATTTCTTGGTTAAATTTAATAGAAGCACTTTCTGATTATGGTCTTGAACCAAAAACTTTTCCAACTAGTTTTAAAACCTCGTGTGTAGGTGGATTCATTGCAACTCCAGGAAAAGCAGGGATAGGTGTCATTAAATATGGAACAATGGAATCTACAATCATCTCTTTAGATTTAGTTAAACCAGATGGTTCATTAATCGAAATATCAAGGAATTCTAAAGACGAAATTAGTCTTAGTGATATTGTAGGAACATATGGTATATTTGGAGCTATAGCTAATGTTGAATTATCTATTACTACATTGAAAACATCATTAGAGATAATCGGTTATGGATTCAATTCAATCGATAAAGCAATCAATTTTTATAAGACAATTAAAGAGGATCTACCTAATAAACCATTATTTCTCTCAATTTCAGAAAGAAAGTTCGAAAAGTATTCACATATAACATTTCCTAAGCAAGATTGGATTGTTTGGGCAGTTTTTTATGATGATCCTGAACAAACTTCAACGAGCATATCAGATGTGAAATATTATGCATCTAGGATAGATTCTGTAGAGATTGAAAGTTCCTACTTAAAAGAAAAGTGGCGTGATATTAGTGATGCTGAAGTGTCTATAGGCTCTTCAACAAGAAATTTAATATTCCAAGAATATTGGATCTCTGATAAGAGATTAAAAAGTTTTATGGAATTATATATAAAACAAAATAAAAAATATAAATTTCCAACAGCATCATATGCAATTTCAGGTGAAAGAGGTTGGACAAGAGTCAAAATTTTTGGGCTTACTGATATCGATAGAACTCTCGAATTTTTCGCAGTTAAAGCTTTCTTACATGATTTAACTGTTCAAGCATTTAACCAAGGTGATAGATTATACACAATCGGTATTGTCAATACTTTTTATTTATTAAAATTTAAACCTGAAGAATTAAGGAAATGGAAAGATTTAAAAGAAAAATTAGATCCAAAAGACTTATTTAATTCATATAGGTTAACGAAAGCAAGAATGAAATTTTGGCGAGTATCATTGCTTTTTAATACTGCGAAATTTTTATACAAATTATTTAAAATAAAAAGGTCTAATTGATAAAATCGAATCAATATAATAATGAATAATATATAACGATTATATTTAATAAAAATTAATTTATATCTTCAACAAGAGAATCATTAAAAAAGAGATTATGGTAAATGAGTGAAGGAAAAGAAAAAGATGAATTAAAAAATTTAGTTACTACTGGTCCACCAGTAGCAGGTTTAGTTTCTCCTTCTAGAGACAATCTAGTTGAGCCTTCTGATAAATATAGTGAAAGATATTCTTACGAAAGATGTACACATTGTGGTTATTGCCGTCATGTTTGTAAGGTTTATAATACCTCGTGGTGTGAAACTGATTATGCTGGTGGACGAAATAGAATTATTAAGGCTTTGGATAGAAAAGACATTAAATTTGATAAAGATGAAATAATACCTTCGGTTTTTCGGTGTATGTTGTGCGGTAATTGTAAAGTTGTATGTCCCGTTCAAGTTGACACATTAAGTGTTTTCCAACATTTCAGAAAACAAGTCGTAAAAAAGGGAGCTATGCCTGAAAAACTAAAAATCCTTAAAAGTTCAATAATGGAAAATAATAATCCATTTATGGAAAAACATCATGATAGATTTAATTGGACTAATGCGTGTGAAGAAGGGGCTGAAGCTTATAAGCGTAGCAGACAAAAAGCCGAGATTCAAGCCGTAAAGGAAAGCGAATTTTCTGTAGGCTATTTTGTTGGGTGCACATCTTCTTATAGGAACAAAGAACTCGTTACAGCTACTAGTCAAGTTCTAAAAAAATTAGGAGTTGAATTCACACTTTTTCCAGAAGAGAGATGTTGCGGCTCTGTTTTATTTCGGACAGGATTAGAAGATGAAGCTATTAACCTCGTAAAGCATAATTATGAAATGATTCGTAAAAGCGGAGTAAAAGAAGTAGTTTTCTCTTGTTCTGGATGTTTTTCAACATTTTCCCTTGAATATTCTAAATATGCAAACTACAAACTTGGATTTGACTTGTATCATATTACTCAATATACTTTAAAGGTTGTAAAAGAAAAGAATCTTAAAATAAGATATACAAAACGTTCAAAAGAAGACCCATTACTAATTACATACCACGATCCCTGTCATTTAGGAAGATATTGCGACGTTTATGAAGAACCTAGGGAACTTATCCGAAGAATTGAAGGTGTTAAATTGTTTGAGATGAAGCATAATAAAGACATGTCTTGGTGTTGTGGAGCGGGAGGTGGTGTAAAAGCACTCTATGGTGACATTGCAGTTGAAGTAGGGAGAGATAGAATCACAGAAACTCGCGCTTGTATGGCTCGAATGCGAGAAGACCGTTTGAAAGAAGCAATAGAAACCTCAGCAGAAGTTCTTGTAAGCTCATGTGTTTTCTGTAAGAATAATTTGTATCAAGTAGCATCTGAAGATAATTCTCCTATTAAAGTTATGGATATCTCACAACTATTAGCTGACTGCGAGTTCTATTAGATTCTTTTTTTTACTTTAATCCATCCCATTTTTAAAAAATTATAATAAATTCTAAATCTCTCTTAATTTTTAATTTAGATTTTAAGGGTTTTTGTAATTTCCATTAAGGGGTTATCATTTAACTTTAATTTTTTAATTAAGGTTAATTTTTTAATAGAATCAGGTATTAATTTTATCTTGTTTCCAATTAACCAAAATTCTTTGAGAGATTGCAATAGACTTATTGATTCTGGTAAACGCTCAATACAATTTCGACTTAAATCCAATTTTTCAAGTAAAATAAGAGAGCTAATTGATTCAGGAAAATTATTTAATTTATTATCGGTTAATTTTATAATCTTAAGTTGGCTAAGATTTTTTATTTCATCTGGTAGCATGAAAATACTATTATAAGAGGCATCTAAATATTCTAAAGATGTTATTAAACCAATTGAATTTGGTAATTTTAATAATTTATTATTATTTAAATACAAATATTTAAGAGATCTCAGTTCCCCAAGAGTATTTGGAATTTTTTTTAATTTATTCCAACCTATTTTTAAAACTTCTAGTGAACTAAGTAATCCAATAGATTCAGGAAGGTTTTTAAGTTTATTATCTTCAAGATTTAGTTTTTGAAGTAAGGAAATTGAATTCAATGAATTTGGTAATGTTTCTAGTTTATTATTACTTAAGTTGAGGAATTTAAGTGAATAGAGTAATCCAATAGATTCTGGTAGATGTCTTATCTTATTTCTATTTAAATTCAAACTTTGAAGTGATTTAATCTCTCCTATAGTTGAGGGTATCTCTTCTAATTTATTTTCAGCTATGTTTAAAAACTTTAACAAAGAAAGGTTTCCTATTGATTTTGGGAGATTAGCTATATTATTTTTTTCTAAATTTAAATATTTAAGCGAAGATAGTTCACCGATTGAATAGGAGATTTTTTCTAATTGATTATTGCTTAAATTTAAAAATTTTAAGGAATTAAGAGAAGAAATTGATTTTGAAATAATTTTTAGATTATTTCCTTCTAAGTCTAAAATCTGTAAATTTTTTAATAAACCAATCGATTTGCATAAGCTATATATGCTACAATTTTTCAAAGTGAGCGATTTAAGTGAGCGGAAATATTTAATATAGAATGGGATTTTAATTAGTGGTGTGTTTTGAATGCAAATTGAAACTATTTCTCCTTCTAATATCTTATAGCTAAAAATCTGATATTTTGTTTTCATATATGAGAAACTTAAGTAATTTCTAAAAATATCTGATAATTTAGATATTGATAATTTCTCAAATTGTTTATATAAATGAGAAATAGAAGAATTAAACTCATTATCAGTAATTAATTTTATTTGGGAAATTAAACTATCTTTAGCCACTTTATTATTTAGTCTTTCTAGTACTCTAATTAGTGCTATTGAACTTTTGAAGCTGTATTCATTGTTAATTGCCCATTTAATATTAAAGAAAGTAATTTTTTCTAATTTTTTTAAATTTTCTATACCAAATATCTCAGAATGGTATTGAAATTCATCTTTATCACGCCAATTTATAATAAAGTTATCGACTTTTGAAAAATCAATTTCTGTTAAAAATCCATTTTCAATTTTAAAGCGCAGATTCTGAAATTTTTTTTTCAAATGATTTAAAGTAATTAAATTTATCAAAATTTCCACTAAATATTCGAGAGATGATTTTTCATCTAAATTTTGAATTAATTCTGGAAAAGTTTCTTTCCATATATCATGATTGGAAATTAGGGTTAATTTATCCATCAGGGCTGCGATAATTCTATTGTCAACTGTTTCTTTTAAGGATTTAATCACGGTAATTAGAACATCGTAAGAAGTTTCATGTTGAAGTGTCCATATAAATGGTTTTAGACATTTGTTAATATATTTTTCTCTTAGAACATGAGCTGCAGAATATCTTAATCGTTGATTTTGCTCAGATATTAGAATATCTTCTAAGATTTTAAAAACTTTTAAATCTATAAAATCTAATTTATTAAAAGTATCGATACATTCATTTCTGATAACATCATCATCGACACTTTCAATTAGTGTAAGTAATAAATTTACAGTTTCATTTTTACTTATTTTTTCACTGATGAAATTTCCGTAAATTTTCTTTGGAATTAACTCCATTTTAAATTAATTGATTTTAAATTGAATATACCTTTAGCTACCCTCACCTTCTGTTAAAATTCAAAATCTGAACAAAAAAGAATTAAATTTAATTTAACAAAAATTCAATATCAATCCTTTTATATCTCTACCGCATTTCAACATTGAGCAGATTTGAATAAAGTTCTTTACCCTTTTTTTCTATAGAAAACCTTAATTTTGGTGTTCCAGCTAATAGCAGTTTAAAGTATTGATCAATATTTTCTTTACCTTCGATATCAAATTCAGGTACGGATAATTTTTCTTCGTGTTTTACTTCAACTAATGTTACTTCAACCATATATTCTCAACTTTTTATTTTTAATTTACGTTTAATTTTTTAATCTAAATTTAAGATCGAGACGATAATATATAAATTTATCGCTTATCCGCTAATTTAAACACTGCAATAAGTTCCAGTTTCAATTTACTACAAGATCATTCTCGAAAGTTTAAATTTGAAAAAGTTATATTTTTCAAATTATGATTTTTTGTTGTTTTTTACTGAAATGTGATCGGATTATTACATTTCTCAAGTATTGGATGATCAATATCTAATATTCTGTTTTAAAAAATAATTTGAATATTTTATAAATTAAAAATAGTTGTTATTAAATCAAAGTAAAATGTCTAAGTTATAAACTTCTGATTATTCTAAGATTGAAAATAAAGGTAAAAAAGATTAATTTGTAATTCGATTGAGTAAGGATTCCCAAAAAATCTTTTTATAATTACCTGAATAATTAATGCTATTTATTGTTAGTGTAATCGCCTTTTTCGAACATGCGCTCACGCAAGTTCCACATTTAATACATTTAAGTTGATTAAACTCTAATTTTCTCTTTAATGAATCTTCATTCCGCTGTTCTTCTGACTTAAAAAAAGCATTCGTTGGACATACATCAACACATGACATGCATGAGATACATTTATCCCAATTTACATCGATTTTTCCATCTAAATATACTTTAGCTTTAATTTTTGGATTTTTACACATTACTAGTTTATAATCTAATTTGGGGACTACTTTCTTGGTTATAATCCCTAAATCATCAAGTTCAATTGTTTTATTATTATATTTTAAAGATATTGCTGACATGGGACATATATACACACAAGTTCCACAATATGAGCATTTTTGGGGATCAGGTACGTCTGGTATTAAATCAGGCGTTTTAATTCTAATTTTTCCATCTAAATTTGGGCTCAAAAAAGCATCATTAGGACAAGTTTTAATACATAATCCACATCCAATACACCTTTTATTATCGATTTTAAAAGTATAATTTTCTGTAAAAAATTTTAAGATTGTCTCATTGAAATCTTTAGTTATAGTTTTGCTAATTCTAGGATACAATTTTTCTTCACTTTTTATTCAAAATTTGATTATTATTTCTGATGCTTTCTATTAGATTGAAAATTCCCATAAAAAAATTTCTTTCCCCAAAATGTATAAATCTTAAACTTTTATTATCTTTTCCTGTTATAAGGCTTAAAATTTTCTTAAAAATCAGTTTAGTTCGCACATTTATGTTTATATAATTTTTTATTTCCCTAAGCTCTTTAGAATAGTATCTCATTAAACTATTAAGCTCTTGAGCGGTTGATTTATTTTTGTCCTCTAAAATATCATAAGTAGCCCTTAATTCATAGTATTTTTCTTTCAATTCATTTATTTGCCTTGCAAAATGATCTTTTACATAATATGGTAATTCTATAGTAAAATATGGAATGTTTAATTTTTTTAAATTCTTTGATAGAGGAGTTTTTTCAAATTCCCTATATGTTGTAATTCCTAAGTCAATTGTAGCGAAATTAACATTATAATCTCTAATTTGAGTTACTAGATTTTTAACATCTCTTTTTGAAGCCCTTAATTCTATATCGTCCATTAAATGAATCGAAAAATCAGTATTTGGTAATGTATTAAACATTGTATTTTTCATTTTATCACCTTTTTGTTTTTTATTTTATTCATTTTTATTATAAAAAATTATGAGAAATTTGACTTAGATTATTTTTCAATGGGCTTGGCCCTAATTCTTTTAATTCTAAAACAAATTCATTAACAATTTCGGTTAATTTAGCACCTTCAGAAGCAGAAATAAATACATATTTCACTCTGTTAGGATTTATGCCAAATTGCCTTAAATATAAATGGATTAATGGCACTCTCCTGATAGTTTTATAATTACCTTCAACATAATGACAATCTCCAGGATGACAATGTGATACTAAGATCCCATCAAGTCCGTCTTTTAAGGCAGTGATTATAAATTCCGGGTCAATTCTTCCCCCACACATAACTCTCATAATTCTTAAATTCGCATTTCTCTGAATACGAGAAGTTCCAGCTTGATCGGCACCTGCATATGAACACCAATGACAAAAAATTCCCAATATTGATGGATTGAACTGTTCTGTTTCTAAAGACATCGGGATCATCCCTCTATTTTATCTGATTTTTGGATAGTATTATGAATCATTGGAAATATTTGAGCGTCTCCAAATTGATTTTGGATTATAGCAGAGGAAGGACAAGCCGCAACACATGTTCCACATCCCTTACATAAAACTTTATTTATTTCTGCAGTCTTTTTAATCTCATTAAATGTAATGGCATTAAACGGACAAATACTTACACAGCTTTTACAACCAGCACATTTATGATCAAGTATTATTGAAAAAATAGGATCTATTTCCACTTTTCCTTTAGCCATTAATAATGCTGCTTGAAGCGCAGCAGCTTTTGCTTGAGCAATAGCATCGGGAATATCTTTTGGACCTTGAACTGCCCCTGCAATAAAAATTCCATCAGTTAATGTCTCTACCGGACGAAGCTTGGGATGAGCTTCCATTAAAAATCCATCTTCTGATTTTTGAACATTAAATAACCTTGTAATTTCATTAGAATCTTTCCTTGGTTCTAATCCTGCTGCTAAAACAAGCATATCAGCTTTGATTTCAAGTAATCTCTGTAAGAGAGTATCCTCTCCCCGCACAACAATATTATGTTTTTCATCTTCAACTACTTCTGAAATTCGTCCCCTTATAAATTTAATATTAAATTTTCTTCCAGTTGAATCATAAAATTCTTCATAACCTTTACCAAACGCCCTAATATCAATATAAAATATATATACTTTTGCATCAGGATGTTTTTCTTTAAAAAGTCTTGCTTGTTTTGCTGAATACATACAACACACTCGAGAACAGTATTTATTACCTTTCTCTGTAAAGTCTCTGCTCCCAACACACTGGAGAAAAACTAATGTATTTGGAGTTTTTAAATCTGATGGTCTTTTTACTTTACCTTCGGTTGGACCAAATGAACTCATCAATCGCTCCAATTCTAATCCTGTTATAACATTTGGATATTTACCATAACCATATTGAGTTAAAACTGTTGGATCGTAAAGATCATATCCCGTTGTTAATATAACAGATCCTACCGTGAAATGTACATATTCCGGTTCATCAACATATTTAATAGCCTCAACAGGGCAGACTTCAGCACAAACTCCACACTTAACACAGTGATTCATATCAATAGTATATTTTCCAGGAACTGCTTGAGGAAAAGGAATATAAACTGCTTTTCTTTTCTTCATCCCTAGATCAAATTCATTTGGAGCAATAACTATGCATTCTTGGGCACATGTTCCGCATCCTGTACATGTTTTTTGATCGATATAATGTGGTTTCTTTTTTACTGTAACGTTAAAATTTCCAACATAACCAGATATATTTGTAACTTCACTATAAGTCATCAATTCAATATTTTCAGCTTTCAAAACTTCAGACATTTTAGGAGTGATTACACAAGATGAACAATCTAATGTGGGAAAAGTTTTATCTAGTTGTGCCATATGGCCTCCAATAGTAGGAGTTTTTTCAACGAGATAAACTTTGTAACCGAAATTTGAAAGGTCCAACGCTGCATTCATGCCCGCTATTCCTCCACCTACAACTAAACAAGCTGGTTCGACATCTACACTAAACTTTTCTAATGGCTTTAATTGATTAGCTTTTGCAACAGCCATTCTGACGTGAGATTGCGCAATTTCATAAGCACCTTGGAGATCCTCAAGATTAACCCAAGTACAATGTTCTCTAATATTTGCTTGCTCAAATAAAAATTGATTTAAACCAGCTTCTTCACAAACTTTTCTAAAAGTAGTTTCATGCATACGAGGTGAACACGCAGCAACGACTACTCTATTAATTTCACCGTTCTTAATTTTTTCTTTTATTAATTCTTGCCCAATTTCTGAACACATAAATTTATAATTGTTTACTTCAGCTACATTGGGTAGAGTCTTTGCATATTTAGTTAATTTTTCAACATCTATAACTCCCGCTATATTATTACCACAATGACAAACAAATACGCCAATTTTTGCTTTATCCTTCAATTTTTTCACCTATTTTTGTTAAAAAGGGCTCTAATGAAATAAATGGTGGTATTCCCGACAACTCTTTGTCTTTAATTAATCCAACTTCTTCAGGGCTCATACCAAGAGCGAGCCCCAATAATTGTGTATAATATATGACTGGAATATTAAAAGGCGTCTTAATACTATCTTTAAAAATATTATTAATTTCAATTTGACCTAGATCGAACTGAAGATGACAAAAAGGACATACTGTTATTATAGCTTCTGCTCCAGCTGCTCTCATATTTATAAGTTTTTCTCTTGTAAAATCCAAAGATATTTCTTTAAAAGCACTTCTAACTGCTCCTGCTGCACCACAACACCTATTTTTATCAAGATAATCTAAACTTTCGCATCCAGTAATTTCAACTAACTCATCCAAAAAATGCGGCGATTCAGAATTATTTCCCCACGGTCTTATTTCAGCTGGTTTTAGAATATGACATCCATAATGTACAGCAACTTTAAGATCCAATTTTTTTTTCCGCCCATATTTTACTCGATTTTTTAGCTTTTCTAAACCGATATCTTTATACAATACTTCTATAATATGTTTTACTTTGATACTTCCCTTATATTTTCGATTCACTTTAGCAAGATGGCTATTAACAATTTGCCTCTTAATTGGATCCGATTTTAATTGATGATCAGCTTCAAGTAAACTACCATAACATCCATTACACATTGTAGCAATATCAATATCTTTTTGTTCCGCAATTGTTAGATTTCTTGCTGCAATAGTTAACCATGAATTTACATCAAATCCTCTGAAAACTCCTGGTGCAGGACAACAAGAAGCTCCTTCCATTTCTTCAAATTCTACTCCTAACTTTTGAAATACTTTTTTAGTTGCTGATTCGATAAATGGGTATCTATTTGGAATTACACACCCTAAAAACAGTGAATATTTTTTTTTTTGGACCATTTTAAGTAAAACCGTCAAATTTAGAATTTTGTTTAGTCTTTATTAGTTGAAAATTTTTACTTATTCTTGCATCTCTGAGGTCTTTAACTTCTTTTCATCAATTACATAATTTACGATGGTTTCTTCTCCCTTAGAAAGTTTTATCTCGGGTGGGATTTTTAGCTCTTCTACTTCCACATTAACTAATTTGTTAAATTTTGAACTTATAAGAAGTTTTTTTACTTCATCCAAATCCTTTTTGTGAGAATGAACAGTAGGAGGTATTCGTTTTAAACCATAATATTCTCTTAAATCTTTCCACTTTTCACTATCTATTGGAACCCCATGTCCAGTAAATAATAATTTCTTAGATAAATCAAGGTGGTTTTTGTGCATGAATCCTTTTTGGACAGCTAAATTCCTTAAATAAATTATCATATCTGTAATAGGTAATTTACGAGGGCACCTTTCAAGACACGTATAACACGTTGAGCAGTACCAAATATCATTGTCTGAAAGGACATCATCAATTCCTAATTGAATTTTCCTCATAACTGTTCTGACTCTCAATGCCGTTCTCGTTCCAGCAGGACATCCACCAGAACATGTCCCACATTGAATACAAGCATCAGCTTCAGGATAGCCTGCTTCTTTTAATGAATCCATTAGTTCATTTCGGAAATCCGTTATAATATTTGGTTCATAATCTAACATTTTTCACCTTTCCTACTTCAATTTTAATTTACAAACCATTTTAATTGAGATTTTAATTAATATTCTCATATATATGATTAAAACAGTAAAAAAGTTATTAACCTTTAGGAAAATAAACATTTAACTTATATATAAGTTTTCCCTTTACATTTAATAGATTTAGGAAACCTAAACTATTTTCTTATCAATCATTTCAATTTGCAACAATATTTCAAATACTTTTTAAATTTGAAACTTGCTTATAAACATATGTCCTATATACGTCTAAATAGACAAGATATTAATACAAGCTTTTATTTAATTTTTATAAACATTATTCTTAAATAACTTAGAATTATACCCTTATCAGATTTTTTCAAAAACAATTACATCAATGTTAATAGGATAGAAAAATGACTGTACCTGTTGTTTTTATGCAACTTAGTTCTTGTTGGGGTTGCCATCAAAGTTTATTAAATGCACATTTTGATATGCTTCCTGTCCTAACGGAGTTAGAAATCATTTATTGGCCCACAATTTTTGATGTCAAAAATTATTCATTGATTGAAAAAGATGACAGAATAATAAAAATCGGGTTTATCGAAGGAGTTGTAAGAACGGAAGAAGACAGAATAAAAGTCAAACTTATGAGGCAAAAATGTGATACTATAGTTGCTTTTGGAGCATGTGCATGCTATGGAAGTATTGCAGGCTTAGCTAATTTATTTGAGAAAGAGGATCTAATTAAAAGAAAATTTAAGGAAATAGAATCTATTACTGAATCAGATTCAGAGGAACCAACTCTTAACTTACCAAAATTTGAAGAATTCATTCATAACGTTAAAGATCTAATACAAGTAGATTTATTTGTTCCCGGATGCCCTCCAAAAACAGAAAATATCACTGCTATGTTATATAATTTGATAGCGGGAACAAAAAGTGAACCCAAATCTCTTGATAAATCAAAGTCAGTATGTGATAAGTGTGATTTATTTTCACACAATTGTTTTTTAGATCGAGGTCAGCTATGTTTCGGACCTATAACTGCTTCAGGATGCGAATTAATGTGTCCTCATAATTCTGATATATGTTATGGATGTTATAAATATACAATTAATCCTAGTGAAAAATTGCAGATTTTAACAAAAAAAATTTTTGAATTAGAAGATTTAAACAATGAGATAAGAAGGTCTTTACTCCATTTTTTGATATCTTATTTAGGATTATCTAATATGACAAGCTTTTATTCTCGTACCGACTTGTTACAACGATTAGTATATGAACCTGAAAGCTATATTCAAGAAGATAGAGAAACTGAAAATGGTATAGTCTCATTATTAAAAGTTCATCCTACAGGAATCTCTTCTAATGATGATATTATTAGTACAATACTTTTTCTTTTAAAAAATGATCCAGAGTTTAAATTTAGTACTAAAACTGTTTGTAGTCATTGTGATAGAATTGTAGTTGATAAAGTTCCAAATGAATTGAAGAGAGATTATGAAGGATTATCTAAGACAGATAAATGTTTCTTAGAACAAGGTTATATCTGTCTTGGTTTAGTTACTCATGCGGGTTGTGGCACGATATGCCCAAATAAAGCAAATGCTCCATGTTTAGGATGTTACGGACCACCAGTTGGAATAAAAGATCAAGGAGTGAAATTCATTAGTACGTTAGGATCTTTATGCACCGATATTAATCCTGAAGAAATTACAAATTTTATTAAAGATCCAGCTGGTCTGTTTAATAGGTTTACACTTGCAGATAGCCTATTAAAACATAAATATCTTGATAATACAAATGGAACATAACTACAAAATTAAGAAATTTATTAGGTAGGAATATCAAATTTACTTAACTTCTTAAACAAATGCCTAAATCCCATAATAGGATGTGTATAGATCATTCTAGGTCCAGCATATCGCATAACTTTTCGAACTTTCTCTCTCATTTCAGAATTATAACAGTGAATTGGACAATTCTCACAAGTGGGTTTGATTTCACCAAAGCGACAATAATCTAATCTTTTATTGGCATATTCAAGAAGTTCCAAACAATCTTCACAAAAATCATTTTTAGTTTTATGAGTATTTTTACAATACATTCTGATCATTGTTCTGATTGTTTTTCTCTCCTTTTCTAAGCGGTTGATAGAATAGCTCATAATGATATTAAGTAGTATTGCTATAATTTTAATTAAAATTTAAATAGTACAAAAATGCAATTTAAAAAAAAATTAATAATATTTTAGTCTAACACTTTTAATTCATAAAATTTTTATAATTAATGAATTAATGATAATTTAAATACAGATTTTATTGTTTAAGCAATTGACTTTAACTTCAGAAAAAGATTTAGAAGGTAAAATTCAAAAATCAACAAAAATCAGAAAAAAACATTATTTTCTGGTTTTAACCTTAACATTTATAGTCAATTTTGATAGTACAATCGCAATACCGATAATATCTAATTATGCAATCAGTTTAGGTGCATCTATCTTACTCGCTTCTTTTATTGTTGGAGTATATTCGATGGTTCATATCCCTTCAAATATAATTTCAGGTAGACTCGTCGACAAATTTGGTAGAAAAACTTTAATAGCTATTGGAGTAACGTTAGATGGTTTTTCTATTTTATTATACTCTTTAGCAAAAGATCCATACTTTTTACTTTTTGCTCGAATTATCCATGGAATTGGTGGAGGTTTCGGAGGCCCAGGAACTATGGCATATTTATCAGATGCAACACCAAAAGAGAAGAGCGGAAGGGGGATGGCTTTTTATGGAATATCTTTTGGAATTGCTCTTTTATTTGGATTCATGATAGGAGGAATCGGGGTTCAATTAATCGGATATTCCTCCTTATTTTTCATAATATCAATATTAATGTTTATTATGGCAGTTTTATCTTTTCTTTTGCCAACAATATATCATCCAACAAAAGAAAAGCTAAGTTTAAAACGAGAATTTGGGATTTTTAAAGAGACAATTATCACAAAAAAGTTGAGTACTCCTTTCATCGCTATTTTTGCACTAAATTTTAATTTAGGTATTATAACAGCAACATATTCTATTCTATTAAAGAATTCGAGTTATACTGATGGTCAAATAGGAATGATTTTCAGTATTTTAGTGATTTTATCAATTATATCCCATTATCCATCAGGTGCATATGGTGATAAAATTGGTCCACAAAAAATTATGAATATCGGATTGATTTTTGCCTCTGCAGGGTTTTTAGTTTTGTTAGTTTCAATAGTTTCACCTATTCCAATTTTAGGAATGCTAGTTTTTGGAGTTGGGCATGGAATGGTATTTCCAACTTCCGCGGGAATAATTAGAAACAATACAGAAGAGTATAATCGTGGAGTAGCAACAGGGACTTTTTATGCTTTGGTTGTTGCTGGAATTGCTGTAGGAGCGCCGATCTCCGGGTTAGTATTTGACTTTTTAGGAGCTCAAGCAATGTTGATTTTAGGTATATTAGTTCCCTTAACTCTAGCGATAATAATATTTTTGATTATTAAACAGGATACATAATTTTTACATTTTAAATTGAAGAAATTTCTTTTATAACCTAAATTCTTTTAATTTTTGTTTATATTTCTCAATTATGAGTAAAAAAAAAGAAGATTTAGGTGTTGTTAAATTAGCACATGGGGCAGGTGGTATTTTACAAGAAGAATTAATTAAATTCATTACAGAAAATATACCAATTAAACAAGTTAATAATGGAATAGGTATTAAAGAATTAGACGATGGAGCGACAATTCCATTAAAAGATTATGATAACGAAATTGTGATTACTGCTGACGGGCATACTATTTTTCCAATATTTTTCCCAGGTGGTGATCTAGGATCTCTAAGCATATGTGGAACTGTTAATGATCTTATTATGATGGGGGCAAAGCCATTAGCATTAACATCTATGATAATAATTGAAGAAGGATTTGAGTTTAATACATTAGAAAAAATAGTCAATTCAATGAATTTAAAAGCAAAAGAGGCGGATATTGCGATTATTGCAGGAGATACTAAGGTTATGCCGCGAGGTACTTTAAATGAGATAATAATCGCAACGACGGGTATTGGAATAAAGGACAAATCTATTAAAATTTTAGATAACAACGTAAAACCTGGAGATAAGATTATATTAACTGGCAGCATTGGAGACCATGGGACAGCATTATTGGCTTCCCGTGAAGGTTTAAATATCTCTACTGACTTGAAATCAGATATTACACTTTTATTGGATATTTATGATAAAATTAAATTTGAAATTGGAAATAATTATGTCCACGCTATGAAAGATCCAACACGTGGGGGTATTGCCGCCGCATTAAATGATTGGGCTACAAAATCAAATGTCAGTATATGGATTGATGAAGAAAAAGTACCACTAAAAAAACAAGTTATAGCTATTTGTGATATGCTAGGGTTGGATCCTTATAATATTGCATGTGAAGGGAGAGCTCTCTTAGCTGTAGATCCTGATCATTCTGAAAAAATTTTAGAAAAAATAAAATTCACGGATATTGGAAAAGATGCCGAAATTATTGGAGATGTAAAGACTGAGAATCCCAAGAGAGTGTTTTTAAAAACAATTGTTGGAGGTACTCGATTTATTGATGCTCCGTTGGGGGAACCAATCCCTAGGATTTGTTGAGAGGTGAGAATATGGATATTCCTGGTTTAGATGTGTTAAAGAGTAAAGAATTTACAAGTAAAATTATTAAAGCCATAAATAAAGAAATAAAACAAATTGGAAAACCAGTAAAATTCATGCATGTGTGTGGTACGCATGAACATACAATTTCGAAGTATGGATTAAGAACTCTCATTTCTAAAGAAATTGAAGTTTTATCCGGTCCCGGATGTCCTGTATGTATATGCCCTGCAGCAGATATTGACAAGGCTGTGGAGCTTGGAAAAAGAGATGATACCATTATAACTACTTTTGGAGATATGATCCGTGTACCCGCTACTAATATTTCACTTGCTGATTTAAAAGCTAAGGGTGCTGATATTAGAATTGTCTATGGACCTAATGATGCGGTTAAAATTGCTAGAGAAAATTCAGATAAGGAAGTGATTTTCTTTGCTATAGGTTTTGAAACCACAGTCCCTTTAATTGGATATGAAATACAATCAGTTCCTCCTTCTAATTTTTCTGTAATTTGTGCTCATAAATTAATACCAGCTGCTTTAGAGCTTTTGATGAGCCAATCGCAATTGAGAATTGATGGTTTTATCTCTCCTGGACATGTTTCGACCATTATTGGATTAAAGCCGTATGAAATTTTTTCTCAAGGGTATAAAATACCAAATGTAATTTCAGGTTTTGAGCCAAATGATGTCTTACTTTCTATTTTGATGCTATTAAAACAAGTAAAAGAAAAAAAATATGACACTTTAAATGAATATTCTAGGATTGTTAAACCAGAAGGAAATATTGTTGCTCAAAAAATCATAGAAGATGTTTTTGAACCTGTTTCTTCTCCATGGAGAGGTATAGGAAGAGTATATGATGGTGGTCTGGTTATAAAGGAAAAATATCAAGAATTTGATGCTGATAAGAAGTTTAATATTAAAATTGAAAAATCTCAAGATATTCCTCCAGGTTGTTCATGCCATTTAATAATGGTAGGTAAACTATATCCACATGAATGTAAGTTATTTAGAAAAGAATGCACTCCTATTAATCCTATTGGTCCTTGCATGGTATCAATGGAAGGAACGTGTAGTATTTATTATAAATATCATAGCGAAGAAGATTCTTAAACCGACCATGGAAAGCATGAATCATATTCCTCTGTTCCCCACACATCTGTAGCAGGGAAGTTACATCGAAATCCATTTTCATAATTTTTATAGAAGTAAGTTTTAACATGCATACCCCATACAATTTTATCAAAATCTGCCCTAGTTAATCTTTGGGATTCAGAATTATGAGAAAAGTTTTCTGTACTGTATTCAAGACTACATTTCCAAAAATTGCTTTTTTCTTTAAGATATTGGGCTTTTTCTCCTTTATCTTCTTGGACCCATGATACAAAACAGATATGATTTTTACCTTGTAAGCTGTCTTCTAGATATTTTATCCGGGATTCAAAACCACCTTCACTTGCTGCCCAATATCCCCCCCAATAACTTACAAGTACAATTAAAATACGTCCCTTTAATTCTTTTACTGTAGGCCATTTAAAATTATCTTCTCTGAAATCTTTGAAAGTATAAAGAAATTCCGGTGTAATTGCATTGACTATGATGTCATCTAATTTTGAAATTCCATATTTCTCGGGAGGTTCATTGTTTTCATCAATGATGCTATCTTTAAGTTCAACAAATAACGTTATAGGAGCATGTTCTTTACTTTGGTCTTCAGACCATTCTTTTAATACTTTTAACCAATTAGAAAGAAGAAGATTATCGGGATTCCCATCTTCATTAAGAAGTGTATCAACATGTTTTTCTAAATGGTACACTTCAAAATCTCCTAAATCTCTTATTCTTTTGTCATGAATATCATATTCTAGCCCTCTAACTCCCTTATTTAATTGTTCTTTTATAGATAACACATATGAATTATGGCTAGTCTTAAAAAATGCTTTATTATAAGGGATATCCCACAATTCGTCTTTGAATGCCATCTTATTCTGAATTAAGTAGAAAAATTGTATTATTCTTATACAAAATCTTAATTAAATAAGACTTATCATAATAAATTATTAATTTTTTTTTTTCCCGATTCTTTAGTAAATTAGTTTGTAAATAAAATATAAATCTTTAAAAGAGCTAATTGAGAGATTATAAAACCGTAGAAATTAATATCACCGGAATCGTTCAAGGTGTAGGTTTTAGACCTTTTTTATATAATTTAGCTCGTGTATTAGACCTTAATGGTATTATTCTAAATAGAGGGAATGCTGGAGTAAGATTGATTTTACAAGGAAGTTCAGATAATATTGAGGAATTTATAGATGATATTCAATCAAAAAAACCATCAATATCTTTTATTGAGGAAATTGAGATTGAGTATTTAGAAAATTATAAGGAATTCAAGAATTTAGACATAAAGAAAAGTGAACAAGGAAGAGGTATTAGTCAATCGCTACCACCAGATATAGCTATATGTAAAGACTGTTTAGAAGATATGCATAACATTAAAAATAAAAAATATTTTAATTACCCTTTTATAGCATGTGCAGTCTGTGGCCCAAGGTTTACAGCGGTCACGGAATTACCATACGACAGAGAAAGAAGTACCATGCATGAATTTCCATTCTGTAATAAAGCTGATCCTGAATCCTGTATTCAAGAATATTCTGATTTTAATAATAGAAGATTTCATGCTCAAACATTTGCTTGTTCGATTTGTGGTCCTCACTATACTTTATACAATAAACAAAAACAAATCATAGATAATGAGTCTATAAATATAATATTACGAAAGACTGCTAATTTGATTCATGAAGGAAATATTATAGGTATTAAAGGTATTGGAGGGACCCATCTAGTTAGTTTAGCCGATGTTGATATTATCGCTAAACTACGAAAACAGAAAGGTCAAAGAAAAAATAAACCATTTGCTTTAATGATACCAAATTTAGAAATAATTGAAAACGATTTTAAAATATCAAATTCAGAAAGAGAAGCTTTAACTTCTTTCAGAAAACCCATTGTTCTACTAGAGCGAAAATCCAAAGCAGAAGATTCAATAATCAGTAATCAAATAGCTCCTGGATTAAATAATGTTGGATTTATGCTCCCGTATTCAGGAATCCATTATTTATTATTCGATTTTATCGGGGAAAAACCTCTAATTTATACAAGTGGAAATAAGTCTTATATTCCTATGGCAATAGATAATAATGAAATATTCGATCAACTACAAGATTTAGCTGATGTATTTCTTTTGCATAATAGACAGATATATCAGAGAGCTGACGACAGTGTGTTAAGAGTTCATGATGAGAAAGTGAAACTAATCCGGCGCTCAAGGGGATTTGTTCCAGAATATTTCCCGTTGCCTTTCAAAGTAAATATTGAGGGCGCTCTTGCTACTGGCCCTGAACTAAGTAATACAGGAGCAGTCTTAAGATTTAATAGAATATTCCCAACTCAACATATTGGACACACTACTCATCTGGAAACCTACAACTTCTTAAAAATTGCTCTGAACCACATGAAAAACCTACTTCAAATTAAAGATACAGAAATTGAGTTTATTGCATGTGATTTACATCCAGAATTCATCACTACTCAATTTGGAAAGGAATTATCTATTCAATATGATGTACCACTTTATCCTATACAACATCATTATGCTCATATCTTAGGATTGATGTCAGAAAATAATGTACAACCTGATGAAAAGATTATTGGAATAAGTACAGATGGAGTAGGTTATGGTGATGATGGTAAAATTTGGGGAGGAGAAGTCTTATTAAGTAATTATAACGAATATAAACGAATAGGGCATTTAGAATATCAACCAATGATAGGAGGAGATCGTTGTACTAAATATCCTGCTCGCATGTTAGCTTCAGTTATATTAAATAAACTCGGAATAGAAGGAGCATTAAATATTTTTAACACTACGAACCTTCAAAATGATTTAGAATATAAAGATAAAGAATTAAAAACAATAATTTCACAATTTGGCGAATTTAATATCCAAAATTCTCAAAATATTCCATTAACAAGCTCAACAGGAAGGATTTTTGATGTAATATCGTACATTTTGGGAGTAACTAATTTAAGAACTTATAGAGGAGAACCTGCAATGAGACTTGAAGGATTAGCTTCAAATGGAAATCCTAACAATATTAATCTACAGGTTAGTAGAATAAAAAAAAATGGTGTCTCAATAATTGATAGTTCAACTCTTATTCTTGATATCCTAGATTTAGTAAAAGACAAGAAAAATCGAAGATCTGATATTGCAGCTAAATTTCATACAGAATTAGCACTGGCATTTGCAGATATTGCTAAAGAATTTGCTGAAACACACGGAATCAATAAAATTGGACTTACTGGGGGTGTTGCATACAATTACTTATTCGCAAGAACTATCAAAAAAGATATTGAATTAGAAGGTTTCACTTTTTTAGAACATAATTTAGTTGCTCCTGGAGATGCAGGGATTAGTACCGGACAATTAATTGGAGGGTTGTTCAAGCATCTTAATAATAAATAATCATGTAAAAACTTAATTACAAAATAATATTTTATTCTTCGAGAATTATGATTGTCTCTGACAAACATAAGGAAAATTTAATCAAAATAGCAAAAAAATTAGAAAAAAAGTCTCAATCTTTTCCTAAGGATGAGAATGGTGAACCTACCGAGACTTATTTAGAATATCTTAGCTTAATGTATGATCCCGATGTTGCAGAATTAGTAATACCATTACCTATTTTCCCAGAAACAATTTCAGTCATAAAATTGGCTAAGCAGACAGGATTAGCAAAAGATTTGATAATTAAAATGCTTGAAGAGCCTGCTAAAAGAGGATTTGTGATTAAACTAGGGAAAATGTATGCCCAATTAATGCCATTATTTGTTTATGATATTCCTTTTATCTTAAAAATAAATTATGAAGACCATAAGGATGAAACAAAACATGCAGCTTACTTAAGTAGAAAATTCTATACTAAGGAGGGATATTATAAAACTTGGCAAAATAGCAGAAAAGGAGTACCTAGATTTAGAGTATTAACTGTTAGTGAAGAAATTGAACCTAATAGAGAGATTATCCCAATCGAAGAAGTTTATAGCTTAATTGATAAATGGGATGATTATGCTATAATTCCGTGTCCTTGCAGAAACAGAGCAGAAATTGAAGGGATTAGAGAATGTAAGGACAAATATCCTATCCATAATTGTGTACTATTTGGACCCTACGCTAAAGCAGTGCTAGAAATGGAAGATCCAATTATAAAAGCAGTAACTAAAGAAGAAATAACAAAGATAACTAAAGAAGCATCTGAAGTCGGATTAGTTCATTGTACTGACAATAGAGCAGAAAATTGTACAATATTATGCGCTTGCTGTGAATGTTGTTGTGGAATGCTAAAAGGATTAACAAGGCTAGATAATCCAAGAGCTATAGCAAAAGCTAATTTTATTTCACATATAATTGAAGATGATTGTTCAGCATGTGGTACATGCGTCGAAAGATGCAAATTTGAAGCTATCACTATAAATGAATTTGCACATGTTAATCTTAATAAATGTGTAGGTTGTGGGTTATGTGCTGTAACATGTCCAAACAAAGCAATAATTATGAAAAGATACGAAAGAGAAGAAATACCCGGTGCTAATATTACTATTTAATTATACATTTTTATCTAAATTATTTAGGAGCATTATATCTTTTTCAAATCATATTGGATTAATAATTTTATTTAATAACATATTTTCGTTCAAATATCATGTGAATTGATCATGGGTGGGCTTTTTGGCGTTTTTTCAAACTCAGATTGTGTAGATGATCTTTTTTATGGTACTGATTATCATTCTCATTTAGGCACCGTCAGAGGAGGTATGGCAGTTAAAAATGCTGGGGGATTTCAACGATTTATTAAAAACATCACATCAACACAATTTCGATCCAAATTTGAGAAGGATTTAGTAAAGTTGCATGGAAATAAGGGTATAGGTGTAATAAGCGATTTCGATGATCAACCTTTAATAATTAACTCTCATTTAGGTGTATTTGCAATATGTACTGTTGGAAAGATCAATAACATGGATTTTCTTGCAGAGGAGGCTTTAAAGAATGGTACTCATTTTTCAGAGATGCATGGGGGTGAAATAAACCCTACAGAATTAGTAGCAACATTAATAAGCCAAGGGAACAACTTTGAAGAAGGAATTCGTAAAGTTCAAGATATGGTTGATGGATCTTGTACGATGTTAATCTTAACAAATGACGGTATTTTTGCCGCTCGTGATAAATTAGGAAGAACTCCTCTTATTATAGGTGAAAAAAATGGATCTTATGCTGTAACAATGGAAACTTGTGCTTTTCCAAATCTTGGCTATAAAATAACAAAATATCTTGGACCAGGAGAAGTAGTCTTTTTGGGAAAGGAAGGTCTTGAACAAAAAGTTAAACCAAATAAAAGATTGCAAATTTGTGGATTTCTCTGGGTTTACTATGGATATCCTGCTTCTAATTATGAGGATATTAATGTAGAAGTAGTACGTTATAGATGTGGTTCTTCATTAGCAAAAAACGATGATACTGAAATAGATCTCATTGCGGGTATTCCAGACTCCGGTACTGGACACGCACTTGGTTATGCTAGTAAAGCAAGAATTCCTTTCTCACGTCCTTTTGTAAAATATACTCCAACCTGGCCACGAAGCTTTATGCCACAAGATCAAACTATTAGGGATGAAGTCGCGAAAATGAAACTCATTCCGATTAAAGAGCTTATCGAAAATAAAAAATTACTTTTCTGTGAAGATTCAATTGTGAGAGGAACTCAACTAAGGAAAACAATCCAAAGATTATTTGAATATGGAGCTAAAGAAGTCCACATGAGACCGGCTTGTCCTCCACTTGTTTATAGTTGTAAATTTCTTAATTTTTCTAGGTCTCGATCTGAGTTGGATTTAGCTGGAAGATGGGCAATAAAAGATTTAATTGGAAAAAATATCGATGATCCAATTGAATATATTGATCCCAAGTCTGCTAATTACAAAGCTATGGTTGAGGTAATTCGTAAGAAATTAGGACTTACAACCTTGAAATATCAACGGTTAGAGGATCTTGTAAAATCTATAGGATTACCAAAAGAAAAAATATGTACATATTGTTGGGATGGAGTAGAATGAGAAATTAGTTGATTAACCTCTGCTCTTTACTATCGATTTTTCCAACTCAGCTAATTTTTGTACAGATTTTAAGGGATATTTTCCTGTTAAACATGCTAAACATAATTGATTTTCACTCTTTCCAATTGCATCAATTAAACCTTCAATAGTTTGATATAATAGTGTATCTGGTCCAATTTTCTTTTTAATTTCTTCCACGTAAGTTTCTCCATATTGACTTTGGAGTCTTCCAGCAATTAATTCATTTTTGGTGGGAAAATCAATACCCATATAACATGGACTAATGATTGGAGGACAACTTACACGTAAGTGAACACGTTTGGCTTCTCCTTTTTCACGTAATAATGAAACAATTTGCTGAGTAGTAGTTCCCCTTACGATAGAATCATCTAAAAGAATAACATCTTTGCCTTTTACAATACTTTTTATGGGATTCAATTTTTCTTTTACAGCAATCTTACGTTTTGTTTGTCCAGGCATAATAAAAGTTCGATGGACATACCTATTTTTCATCAATCCTTCTATATAAGGAAGCTTAGCCTCTTTAGCATAGCCTACTGCCACACTTCGCCCAGAATCTGGAACTGGAACAATAATTGCATTGCTTTTGATTTCTGGATCCTTTAAAATGGGATCATTCTTAGCTAAATTAATACCTAAACTCATTCTTGATTCTGCAACTGAAACACCATCAATAAAAGAATCTGGTCGTGCGAAATATACATATTCAAACTGACATATAGCTGTTCTGTTAGCGTTAATTGTTAATTCTGAATGAATATCTTTCTGATGACTGAGATGTACAATTTCTCCAGGTTTTACATCTCTAAGAAAATTACCTCCAACAGCATCAATAGCACAAGATTCAGAAGCGACGAAATATAGATTTCGTTGTTCAGTTTTTAGTTCACCAATACAGAGGGGTTTAAATCCCAAAGGATCTCGTATAGCGTATATATCACCTTCAGAAGTCATCAAAATTAAAGAATATGAACCATCTAATAATCTACTAGTTAACTTAAGTATTTCAGGCCAATCTTCCGTTCCTAATGCAATTGAACCAATTAATTGTGCTAAAACCTCTGTGTCAGTATCGGTGATAAATATACGTCCCTTCTCATCCATTCTTCTTTTGATATCGTCAAAATTTGCTATAGTGCCATTAAAAGCCATTGAAAATTCAATTTCATTATTACTAAAATGAAATGGTTGCATATAAAGAGACGAGTTAAATCCTACTGCGCCCGTTGTTGCATATCTATTATGTCCGATGCCTACATTTCCCCAATACTGTGAAATTATTTTTTCTTCCAAGACTTTTGAAACAAGCCCATTTTTTTTATATGTATATATTTTACCCCCAGTTTTCAATAGAGATATCCCTGTAGATTCTTGTCCACGATGTTGTAAAGCAATTAAACCTCGATACAATATATTTGAGACAGAATATCCGAGATCATCACATGTTACGCCAAAAATAGCACAATTTTCTCTAGGTTTTTCTCTCAAATTACTTCTTTTATTGCAAGGCATAATATTCTTTAGTTTAAGAGAAGCTTTTTATTATCTTCAAGTAATTTAAATCATATATAATTTTTAATTATTAGTTTAATAGTAAATAAGCATAGCTCTAAAAAAGTGTCAATTATACGAAAAGGATCTAAGTATCTCGCTATATGTATTTTAATTGGAGGAAGGAGCACTCGTTTTGGAAGTGATAAGGGTCTTTTTCAATTTCTAGGCAGACCATTAATATCTTATGAACTTGAGACATTAGAGCAGCTTAATTATGATATTTTTTTAGTAGCCAACTCAGGTGCCCAAGTTCAAAAATATTTAGATCAAATTGACATAAAGAAAATAATGGCTTTTATTTTAGATGATAATTCAATTTTAGATAAAATCGAGAAAAGAGGTCCAATGATAGGATTCTATTCAGCTTTTAAAGAATTAAGTAAGCTAAATTATGAAAAAACTCTAATTATTCCCTGTGATACTCCCTTAATTCAAAAAAGTGTGATAGAACTCCTAATAAGAAGTTCTAAAGGTTATGATTGCTCTATACCACAATGGAATAATGGCCTAGTTGAACCTCTTTGTACTGTTTACCCAGTCCAAAAAGCTTTTAATAATGCAAAAAAGAACTTAAATAATTCTTACTTTAAATTATCAAAATTACTTAATAACGACTGGAATATTAATTATATTTCAATAGAAAAATCAATCCAAGCTTTAGATAAAAATTTGCTATCTTTTATCAATATTAATGAAAAATCTGATCTTAAGAAAATAGAGAAGAATTGGTTAAAATCGTTTATTGAGAGATAAATAGAAAAAAAAATATTAATTTTTTTTATTTAGAAATCACTTGGTCCCATAATTCCTCCAATAAAACCTAAAACACCCCCGCCAAGGAATAACCATGTAGCTAATCCCGGAGCTCCGATGGATAAAGGAACGGGTATAATTCCATCTACTAAAGCAGTATCAAGAAACATAAAGGAGAAGATTTCGATTTCAAAAGGTAAATCTAAATAAATTACTAATATCCAATATGCTGCCATTATTATTGCTAATAAAGAGCCAATTATAGCCATTGCTCTACTTTTAGCACCTATTAGAATAAATACACCAGAAAACATGATAACTAAAAATACAATAACCATAATTGTTATTAGTGCTTCACCTGTGTTAAACCATGTACCGATATTCATCAGAAATGCTATATAATATGTATAAGCAGGATCAATATAGAAGAAGGGAAAGAGAAATGTACCTACTAGTACTATTATTCCACCTAAAATACATAAAACTTTTCCAGAGGCCATAAATTTACACTTTTATTTGTTTTTGATTTTGATTTTGACCTTTAATAATAGATAGATACTCGATTATATATAATCTTAATCTATTTACTATTTGTGACAATATATGAAGATTCAAGGATATAAAGGTAATTAATAATTACAGCAATATGTAAGTATTATTGAATTTCTACTTTACATATATTTTTTGTCATTATTCAATTTCTATATCTCTATCATAGTTACAAATCTAAACTTTATTGGTAAAGAAAAAAAAAGAAAATATTAATTAACAATCCATATCTAATATTTGAATTAATACTCATCGGGTCCCATAATTCCACCTATTAGTCCTAATACGCCCCCACCAAGCAATAAGTACAACCCCAGTGATACATTTGTTCCAGCTGTAACATGTAAAGGTATGTCAAGAGGAATAAATCCCGGTACTAAGCCATCAGCAAAAGCTGCTAAATAAAAACTCTCGATTTCAGCACTGTAATTTAAGAATATTACAGATAAAATATATCCACCAACAGCAAGAACAAATATTGCTCCAACTATAGCAGGAACTCTACTCTTTATTCCTAAAATTATTAAAATTCCTGACGCAGAAAAAATTATAAAAACAATAGCTAAGATAGTCCACCATACCGAACCTGCTTGAAAAATTAGACCTAGGTTCATAAAAAAGCCTATTTGACTAGCATACACAAATACGCCAGGAGCAACTTCTATAGAACCAAATGAGAAAAGATACATGGAAACAAGAGTAATTATTCCTCCTAGTATACAAAATAGTTTTCCAGCACCCATTAATTTACACTTTTATTTTATGTTTTTAATTTTAAATTTTTATTATTAAATAGATTAATAGCAATATATAACCTTAACTTAAAAATGTAAATATAAAAAATACAACATATAAAAATGATTTAATTTCGCTCAATGTTTAATAGTAAGATTATCTACTATATGCTGAATAATAGTTAGTAATTGTTGCATTTTAAATGGTTTATCTAGAAATGCACATGCTCCAATTTGTTTTGCCTTTTCTTTTACACTAATATCAGCACTAGCGAAAATTATTTTTATATCATTGTTTAGCTTTAAAATTTCAGTCATAGTATCGAGCCCATTTTTTATTGGCATACGATGGTCCATTAGAATAATGTCTGGCTTTACTTCTAATCTATGATACTTCTCTAAAGCATCTTTTCCGTTGATAGCGGTCCCAATAATCTCAAATCCAGCTTCTTTTAATATTAAACTATAGAGCCTTTGAAGAGATTGGTCATCATCAACGACAAAAATCATAACCATGGAGAACTCCCCAATATTTTCTCAGAAATATCTAAAAATTAATTTTTAAATTACAAACAACCCTTCTTTCTTTTTAATTAAAACAAAATAAAGAAGAAAAAACTATTATTTAAGTTTAAACTTTGTAATAAGAATTATACATAGGAGTCAGAAATACATTAAAACGAATTTACTTAAAATGTTTAAAATTTATAATAAATCTTTATAAAAATAATAGATTCTTTAAAATATTGGATTTGTTCCAGATTATTGTTAGTATAGATTAGTAATAAAGAAAGTAAATTAACAGAGAACTTTAAAATGAAAGATTTAATAATTAAAAATGGATTAATCTATGACCCATTAAATGATATTGATGGGGAAAAGAAAGAAATCCATATCAAAGATGGACTAATCGTAGATAAAGTCAATAGTGATGCTAAAGTAATTGATGCTTCGGGAATGGTTATTATGCCAGGAGGAGTCGATATTCATTCTCATATCGCGGGGACTAAAGTAAATGCAGGGCGTTCTTTCCGTCCTGATGACAAGCTTGAAGAATTTAATGAAAAAAGAACTAAATTGACACGAAGTGGTACAGGATGGTCAGTCCCATCAACTTGGGCTACTGGATATCGATATGCACGTCTTGGATATACAACTGTTGTTGAACCTGCAATGCCATTGCTCAAAGCGAGGCATACGCATGAAGAATTTCAAGTAATACCAATTATAGATAAGGCGGCTTTTCCACTTTTTGGAAATAATTGGTTCGTAATGGAATATGTCAAACAGAAGAATTATGAGAAATTAGCTGCGTATATTGCTTGGATCTTGAAAGCTGTTAAAGGGTATGCTGTAAAAATTGTAAACCCCGGGGGAGTTGAAAACTGGACCTGGGGTAAAAATGTAAACTCATTAGACGATCACGTGTTTCATTTTGATGTTACTCCTCGAGAAATTGTAGAAAGTCTTGCAAAAGTAAATGAGATCCTCAAATTACCTCATACAATTCATGTACATGCTAATAATTTAGGACATCCCGGTAATAAGGAACATACGCTTGAGACATTCAAAGCAGTTGACAAAATTAAACCAAAAAACGGAAGAAAATCAGCTTTTCATTTAACACATTGCCAATTTAACTCCTATGGGGGTACAAATTGGGGTGATTTTGAATCTGGTGCTGCTGATATTACTGAATATTTAAATTCTCATGATCATGTTACTATTGATGCGGGACAAGTAATCTTTGGTAAAGCTGCGACAACTACTATGACCGCGGACGGTCCATGGGAATTCGCACTCCATCATATCGGAGGTACGTCAGCTTGGGGTGTAAAACCGGGAATTAAATGGATAAATGGTCAAGTTGAGGGAGAATCGGGTTCAGGAATCGTACCATATCAATTCAGTCCTAAAGTTGCTGTCAATGCAATACAATGGGCAGTTGGATTAGAGTTAGTACTCTTAACTAAAAATCCATGGCAAGTATTTATGACGACAGATCATCCAAATGGAGGCCCATTTACAAGTTATCCCCAAATTATTAGATGGCTTATGGATAAAAAGTCTAGGGATGAAATTCTCTTAAATCAATGTTCTAAAAAGGCAGCAGAAAAATCTGAATTAAAAGATATCGATCGAGAATTGACATTATATGAGATTAGCACTATTTCGAGAGCAGGGACTGCTAAATGCTTAGGAATGACAGATAGAGGTCATCTAGGCATTGGAGCGATTGGTGATGTTGCCATTTACAATCTTGATCCTAAGAAGATGGATGGACAATCAATAGAAAAAGCATTTACATTAGCTGCCTACACTATTAAAGATGGGCAAATTGTTGTAAAGGATGGCGAAATTACAGCTACACCTATGGGAACTACAATTTGTGCCGAAGGGAAAGTTAAAGATGGTATCATGGAAGCGATGCTGGAAGATGTTAAATCACATTGGCGTAATCATTATAGCATTAATTTCAATAACTATGAAATAGGGAATTACTATACTCCAAAAGTGAAAATTATGAATGGAGCATAAAATTTTTTACATAATATTCAAGGTTAACAAGTACAATTCAATATTATTAATATTCTATTCATGACAATATTATAGAAGTTTTAAAGGCTTCATTTACTCCTCGTGAGATTCGAATATATTCTTGAAAAAGAAAAAGGAATTAGATTATTCTTTATTTTGTTTCGAACGAGGTTCATATGTCTTCGAGCTGAAAAAGATGTAAATAACCAAGAGATATCCTACTCCTAGGATAGAACCTATAATACTAAATGTCATGTATGGAACTAAAGCGAGTAAAGTAACTATGAGAACACTACTAAAATTGAAAGAGAAATGAGCTAGGATAGTAACTGCTAAACTCCCTTTTGAGTTTATATATAACCAGTTTAAAAAGATATTACTTAATAAAATTAAAGTAGCATAAACTGGCCATAATGCAGTTGCCTGAGAGGATCCTGGAACAACTATTAGAGGTACATGCCAAAAAACCCAAATTACCCCTTGAACGAGTGTAACAGAGGTAGCACTATGTTTCTCTAACATTCGGGGCAGCGCAAAACCTCGCCAACCAGCTTCTTCCGCGATAGGACCTGAGAAGAAGTAATAGACAATAGAAATAATTAAAAGCGGGATTGCAAACTCAATAGGAAGCATATATCCTCCACTTGCTAATGCGATGATTAAACATACTAAAAATGGCACAAATAGAAGAGCTAATGCCGCTAACCACCATTTCCATGATACTCTAAACTTCAAATAACCTGATAATAACTTTTTCAAACCGTCTTTTCCATGATTTATGCCTGTAAGAAGAATAGCAGAGTAGGTAGGACTAAACGCCATGATCACCCACAAGATCAGAGAAATAACATCTATATTATTTACACCAAATAATTCAATTTGAAATAGGAAGGATATTAGAGCTCCAACACCCATACCTACAAACGATAATACATAATAAATTGTAAGCTCATATTTTTTTAGTAAATTTTCGCTCATAAATTCATTATTTGTCTCTACTTTAAAAAAATTCTTAAAAATTAGGACATTTTCGTTCATGAGTATTTGATATCTTAATTAAGAATAAATCACAATTTACGTTTATAATTAGTAATAATCTTTTTGATTTGAAATCATGAGTTTAATAATTAAGCTTGCTTATTTGTTTAGTCCTTTTATTAGATTAATCAATTTGATTAAGAGGATTGCATCTACCTTCACTAGTCATTTTCGCGTGGTAAAGCCATCTAATACTACTTTTAAACTAGGTTCATGGAATAATGATACTCTTGTCCAAATGAAGTATGGATTAGTATCTGGTTTTTCAGATAAAGAAGTTTGGTGCTGGAAGGGAATTCCATATGCAACTCCTCCAGTTGGTTCTCTTCGTTGGAAAGCACCACTTGATCCTACCCCATGGATTGGAATCCGCAAAACAAAAAAGTTTGGGAATTCTGCAGCACAAGTAATGCCTTTTTTGGGTCCAATTGGTTCAGAAGATTGTCTCTATCTAAATATTTGGCGTCCTAAAACTCTAGAGACAAAATTACCGGTCTACTTATATATCCATGGAGGAGGAAATTCAATTGGATCATCCGCGGAAGTTTCCTATTATGGTAATGCGATCGTTGAGAAGTCTAACTTATTATATATCTCAGTTAATTACCGCCTTGGAGCAATGGGTTGGTTCATACATCCTGCAGTAACGAGTAATGGTTCTCCTGAAGATCAAAGTGGGAACTTTGGTACTCTTGATCTGATCAAGGCTTTAGAATGGGTACGAGATAATATAGAAGCATTTGGAGGGGATCCTAATAATGTTACTATTGCAGGGGAATCCGGTGGTGCTTTTAATGTTATTTCACTTCTTATCTCTCCTCGTGCAAAAGGACTTTTTCATCATGCAATAGTTGAAAGCGGATTATCTCTTATTGGGAGCACTAACACTGCAAAGGCTCAAAGTACAGATCTTCTTATTACTCTCCTCATTAAGGATCATAAAGCAAAGAATCAACTAGATGCTAGGCGAATCATAGAAAATATGTCGGAAAAAGAAGTTGATGAGTATTTTCGTTCAAAATCTGCATTTAAAATTTTGAAATCTATTCCTAAAATGGATTTTGGAATGGCTGAATGGCGAACCATCTTCACTGATGGTACAATAATACCAAAAGAAGGACATGCTATATTTTCAACTGGAGATTGGGCAAATAAAGTACCAATAATAATTGGTTGTACCAAGGATGAATTAAAGCTTTTTGGTAATTTTAGAAAAGATCCTCCAAAGAATACAAGAATATATGATTTAGTTTGGGGTTATCGATCCCTTCTCTGGCGCGTCAATGGCCTTGATTCTTTAGTATGTCAAATGGCTTCAAATACTAATGTACCCATTTATGCTTACCGATTTGATTGGGGAAGTCCTGATAAAGATGGTATGAGTGTTCTACCTAAAAGAATGGGTCGTAACTTAGGTGCTCATCATGCTGCAGAACTTCCTTTCTTTTTAGGGATGGGTAGCAGTTCTATATTTATACTGATAGGAAAAACACACACTAAGCGTAATCGACTTGGTCGGGAAAAATTAACAGATTTATGTATGAAATATCTTGCTAATTTTGCGAGAGCAGGAAATCCAAACGGAGAAAGTTTACCTTATTGGTATCCTTGGGAAAACACTAAAGGAAAGGACAAAATTATTGTCCTTGACGCTGGATTTGATGATATAAAGATTTCCTATTTAAGTAAAATACTTAGTGTGAATAGTATTCTTGATCTTATCAATTTAGATCTTGAAGAGCCTGAACTAGGGAAGATTTTATCATATCTCGATGAGACTATACCCTTTGGAGTAAATGAACCTGATTAATGAATATTATTTTTTTACATTAAAAAGTAAATTTCCCTTTCTCTTTCTTTTTACAAAAATTACACATTTATTCCAATCATATTTATAAAAATGAAAATATATTGGAAATTTATGTATAATTATAAGAATTTAGGTTTTTGGGATGCATAATGAAGATATAATGAAGCTTTTAGCTGTATTAGGTGCGGCTATAGCAATAATTGATGGTATTCTAGGATTTGATGGAAGGAATTTGGATGCCACGCAGGTAATTTTGCTTGTAATCTCAATTGTGTTGGCTTCAATAATCCTATTAAGCGTTATTATTCCACATAAATTTATAGAGTTAAATTGGATTATTTGTGTAATCATAGGAATTGTTATGATTGTGTACACTAGTTTGATAGGTGGAATTCTAATATTAATTGCTGGATTTGTGGGATACACTGAAAGATAATAACTATTTGGAATAATAAATAGAAAATCTAGCAAATGGATGCTAATTATTTTTAAAGAGACTCAAGAAAATTTTTTTATTCCTAATAACCTGATTTAAGATTTTAGTCCTTTCTTTTCAAGGAGTTCTTTTAGTTCGTCGAGTACTGCTTTTTTTGCGTTTTTTCCTCTTCTTTCGGGAGGTGGTTTTAAGGGTTTATCGTTTGGAGTAGATGTAAATGGAGGAGTTGAAGAGTATTCTGGAGGGGGTAAGGAATTGGATATACTTTTTGGACTAGGTTTTTTTCCTTCAATTACATCTATTTTAGTATTTATTTTATTGATCTCCGTCATTACAAATTCAGATAATCGGATTATACCATTTAGTGTAGATTCTAAAATAGATGCCATTCCTTCCAATTTATAATCTGATAATGTTGCAGTTTTCTTCATCGTTTCTTTTAGATATCGTGAGAATTTAGGACCTTTAGTTAATAGTGAATATATAGAACTTAGATATATATCATAATCTAACTGTTTTCTTTCTCTAAATATTTTTTTAACCAGATCTTTAACGTATTCAACATTTAAAATTACTTCTGGATTTTCTTTTATATCTGGATCATATTTATGAATAAATATTAAAATGTAAGGATCTTCTTCAAGTTTTTCAATAAGATCGATAATTTTTTCAAAATAATCGACACTTTCTAGGTATTTCTCTGGATCTTGAAGATCGATTACATAAATTATTAAATCGATGTTTATGAAGTATTTATCCGGTTCTCTAAGGTATTTATCCCTATATTCTTGTTGACCTCCAAAATCCCATAATAGTAGTACCATATCGGACGTCATTATTTCTTGCCGTTCAACTCCTTTTGTAGGACGTAGTTTAGCAAGGTCTTTAATACCAATTTCGCCACCGAATTTTCTTAATATTGTTGTCTTGCCTGCGTTATTTAGACCAACAACAATAACTTTTTGCTCTTTCTTAGATAATGTAATGGATTCTTGCTTTATTTTGTGAGCAATATTACTTATTAAAACTGCTTTTTTTATTTTATCTTCAATTTCTAAATCTGTAACTAATAATTGTTCAATTTTTTTTTGAGTATTCTGATCTTTATATAAAATTTTAAAGGGAGATACTGGATCTAAAGATGAAAATTGCCCAATATCTTCAATTTGAAAGTAGTTCTCAATTAAGTTTACATCAGCATCATTTAAAAAATCAAATGCTGAAATAGGAAGATTTAATATACTGTCTATACTTGTTAATTTCTCAAAATTTTTAATTATAGTCGTATCTAAAAATTTGGTAAATAATTTTATTTTTTCAAGCTGACCTTTAGGCATATCTCTTAATTAGGGGTAATTCGGATAATGATTATTTTTTTTTAGAATTTAAATTATTTAATTTTTAGGAATTATTTACTTTTTCTAGTATAAAAACTATATTTTCACTTCTATAAGAAATTAAGAACATATAATAACATATAAAAAAGAAAAATGGAGCCAGTGATGGGATTTGAACCCATGATTTCCATTTATGAGTGTATCCAATCATAATAAATGGCTCTGCAGGCCATCGCCTTACGACTCGGCAACACTGGCTAAGGATTAATATTTAAAAAAAAAAATCTAATTATGGTATATAAAAATGTATTTTTGCTTTTTTTTTAGTTTTTCTATTCATTCCAATTTAAAATCTAAAACAACTTGAGATTA
>JBHLLI010000015.1:0-47492 GCA_048885765.1 Candidatus Hermodarchaeota archaeon | reverse complement strand
AGCAAACAAGTAAATACAGGTTCTTGGGGTGAATGGGATATGATTTGGGATGAAGAAAAATGTACTGATTGTGCTCAATGTTGGTATATTTGCCCTGATTTTGCAATTATACGAGAAAAAGGTGAAGATGGATTATGGCACATGAAAGGTATTGATCAGTCTCATTGCAAATCATGTCAAAACTGTTTGGAGATTTGTCCAGTACAAGCAATTACTAAAAGACTTAAACAAGGTCCGGCTGCATGTGCCGCACCTGAATAAAGGAGGGGTATAATATGAGTATAGAACCAATGAGAATATTTTTTAAAGAAATTAAAGAACCTATAGAAACAACTATGATAGGAAATTATGCTGTTGCTGGAGGAGTGACTCAAACAGATCCTGATGTTATTTGTGCTTTTCCTATTACTCCTCAAACTCAATCAGTGGAAGGATTATCTGATGTTGTTCATCACGGTCGATTAAAAGCAGCATTTGTAAATGTAGAATCTGAACTAGCTGCTATAAGTTTTTCAACAGCTGCATGTGCTGCAGGGGCAAGAGCTTTTACCGCTACTGCAAGTCAAGGTTATTTATTAATGACTGAAGCACTTCCAATGGCGGTAGGTTGGAGACTACCTTTAACAATGATGATTTCCGCTCGAGCTTTTAACTCGCCGAATTTATCTATTTGGAATTCTTGGGAATTTACACAAGTAAATGCTGAACTTGGGTGGAATATAATTGTATCTGAAAATGTCCAAGAAACCTATGATGCAGCAATCTTAGCGGTAATGATCTCAGAAGAATCACTATTTCCAACTATATTTGTGCATGATGGTTTTATAATTTCTCATTCAGTTCAGAAATTGACATTAATTCCAGATGAAACTGTTAGAAGAATGACTCCGAAAAAACTAAGACATGTTATTGATCCATCAAAACCAGGAACTTGGGGTGGTATTGTAACTCCTTCTTACTTTATGGAAGGCCGGGCAAAATTAGAAGAGGCTAAAAGACCAGTTTTAGGTCAGATGAAAAATGTATTTGATAAATTTAAAGCAGAGACGGGAAGAGAATATAATCTGATTGAAACCTATAATTTAAACAACTCATCTAAGACTGCCTTTTGCACAATGGGTTCTGTTAGTGGAAATATTATAAGTTGGATGACTAAAAACAAGGATATTGGTTTAATTAAAATCAGAGCTTATCGTCCATTTCCATATCAAGAGTTACGTAAGATAGTGGAAGAACATAATTTAGAGAAATTAATTCTCTTAGAGAAGAGCGATTCTCTGAATGGATTATTACCTCCCTTTTCAATGTCAGTTGCATCTGCCTTATATCCATTAGGCACTCTATTTAGAAGCTTTATTGTCGGTTTAGGCGGAAGAGATGTTACAAGGGATGAATTTAATGTAGCAAAAAAGAAAATGGAAACTGTGACCGATATGAAAGGACCATTATATGAATATCTTGGAGTAAGAGAAACAAAACATAAAATTTCAGGGGTGAATCTATAAATGTCTAAACCAGAGAGAAATATTATTAATTTTGATGATATTCTTGCTAGAAATGAAAAAAGCAATGTTTTGTTTTTTAACTATGATAATGAAGCATTTATGAATACTGGAATCCAAGAAAGTGGTGGTACACCTCCCTATGCTTCTACAACCACTGGTCCTGCAGGCGAAAAAATCCCAGGTAAAGTAGGCGTAAAACAGGATTTAGTAACTCCATTTGCGTTTTATGGAACCAAAAAATTATTCCTAGCCACAGTTAATCCTGCATATCCAAATGACTTTATGGGGAAGGTTGCTGATGCACTTAAATCAAACGGTTCTGCATTTATCCAAGCTTATTCTGATTGTATGAGAGGTTGGAGACATGATGCCTCCGATGCATTGAGAATATCCAAATTAGCTACTGATTGTGGATATTGGCCACTTTATACTGTTAGAGTTGAGGATGGGGTTCCAACTTTTACATATTATCGTGGATTAGATATTGATAAGGATAAATTTGTTGAATACCTTAAATCTATGGGTAAGTTTAGACATTTATTTAAACCCAAATTTATGGAAAAAGAAATCGATGAGATCATTTACTTAACAGAACAGCGTAATAATAAATTGAAAGGATTAATAGAGAAATTTGGTGCTGAAAAGCTTGTAGATGTATACAGGGTTAATAGAAAAAAATTGCAACCTCAAATTCACTTACAACCTGGTCATGGACTATGCCCTGGTTGTGGAGCTGGGATGGTATTAAATCAAATGGCTACTGCTGCAACCGCTGTTGCTGATAAAAATATAATTTACGTTAACAATACAAGTTGTTCAGAAGTTTCAACTTCTAAAGATAACGTTACTTCCTGGAATGTTCCTTGGGTTCACCACTTATTTGAATCTGGTGCTACAGTTGCTGAAGCAATCTCAACTGCAAAAAAGATTATGAAAGCGAAAGATCTCTATAATCAAGAGATTCCTTGGATTATTCATATAGGCGGAGATGGCTCTACTTATGATATAGGGTTTCAATTTCTCAAAGCAGCACTTATTAGAACTAGCAGTTTTGTTGAAATGAATGAGTATTTAAAAAATCAAAAATAAAATTTATTTTATTACTTTTTTCTTTTTGTTTAATTTAGTTTTCTTCTATTTTTAGAGATGGTTTCCTTTTGTGTTGTGCGTGATACAATTCACAACGAATTGAATTTCTGATTATATATCCACTTGTTTGGAAAATCGAATCTTCCAGAATAAAATCATGATACATTGATGCCATACATGGATAAGAATAATGAGCTTTATTAATCTCCTCAATTAGGTAAAAATCATCTTTATATTCTTTATTAAAGCATTTTAATTTCAAATTTTGTACAATAAAGTTAGTTGAACCACATGGAGCACTCTGTATTACACAGGCGTCTTCTATTGATCTACCGTCATTGCTCATTAATATAGATATAATTGGTACTCCTATTCGAAAATAATTTATGAATTCATCTATATAATTCCTTTCTTTTGTTACATGAAATCCTACTTTATTGTATTGATCTTCCTCTTTACTTAGTGAACAGAAAGGCTTAGGAAATGCTGCTTGAATATTATATCTATCAAATTCAAATATAAGTTTCACTTGAAGTTCTGGAGTAACCCACTTTGGATTTTCAATTGGTATAATTACTGCTTTCACTCCTTTATCTCGTAAATATTTTGGTAATTTTTCAAGCAAAGATGGATTGATTCCGATCACTAATAAAAAGTCAATAGGTGGTATTTCTTCTGATAAAAAATTGTAATCATCTCCTCCAATCTTATTAGAAGCACTTGGAACTTTAATATAAAAATAAATTTTACTAGCGTGATTTTTTAGATATTTACGACATTGTGTACAATTTGTTTTTTGATTAGATATTTTACAGGCATTACAAAATTTCAAGTCATTAATTAAATGTCCAATGAATTTCGAAGCTAATTCTTCCGTCTCAGGGTCTTTTCCATACAAAATTCCCAATTTATAGTCTTTTTCATTTAAGTTAGATTCGATTTTTAGCAAATTTTCTTGCATTTTTATCCTAAAATGTTCTTTAATTAAGAAATTAAATTAAAAAAAAAATTCACAAAATGATTTTTTAAAATCCTTTAATAATGAGTTGTTAGTTCTTTCAATTTTAGGTTTTTCAAACCATTTAAAATATTGTTTATATGCGCTAGAATTATTGGTATTATTAAAATAATTATTCAGAGAATCTCCATACTCATATAATTTCAAACTATTCATTTCAGCGATGTTATTGATTTCAAAAACTGATACAATTGCGGAATTTAACATATTTTGATATTCCTCTTCATTTTGTTATTATATCAATCTAATAAACAATACGCGCTTCTAAGGCATTTCTCGGCGCTTTTTACAATTGAATTTATTATATCCGAAACACTGTCGATTTCTTCTACAAGAGCACAGCTTTGCCCTAAAAGAATTATACCGTTATCAACATCTCCATTATATGCTTTTTCCAACTTTAGTACACCGTCTCTTATTACAGACATCGAAGTTTCTTCTGCTCTTTTTTCTTCTTTACTTACAACGACAGTTGCACTTTTCGCATAATTGTTGTTCAATACTCTTGCTGGCCCAAAAACTCCTGTAACCATTTTAGTATCCGATATTGTAGCATTTTTTACCTCATTTTTATAATTATCGTGAAATTCACATTCTCTAGATGCGATAAGCCTTGTTCCCATTGCTATTGCCCCTGCTCCCATAGCTAAGGCTGAAGCCAATCCTTCTCCAGTAGCATAGCCTCCACAGGCTATAATAGGGATTTCTGGTAACTCTTGTTTTATTTGCTGTAAGAGGACTAATGTGCTGGCATTTTCATACGATTGATGCCCTCCACCTTCATGTCCAGTGGCAACAATTCCATCAACACCATCTTTTATCACTTTTTTAGCTAAATTTAAAGAAGGAACAACATGAAAATTTTTAATATCCGTACTTTCTTTTAACTCTTGGTAGTACTTGTTGTAGAGAATTTTTGGAGATCCTGCGCTGGTAATTATGTAATTACATTGATCTTTGATTTTAGGATTATTCATAATAAATCTAGGAATTTGTCTACATAATTTAATTGCATCAGGTTGTAATGCAGCTGTTCGAATATTAACTCCAAAAGGCTTATCAGTATACTCAACTACAGTCTTCATACTTTCTTTAATTTGATTTAAAGTTATACCTTCACTTAACGTTACATGACTTAGAACTCCTAAACCACCTGCTTCTGAGACCGCAATTGTTAGATTTGTTGTATAAAATGGTCCCATGGGTGCTGCAACTATTGGATGTTTAATTCCAAGCATTTCAGTTATATTTGTTTTTATTACCATTCTTTCCGACCTTTTTTATTAAAATTTTTTTTATTTTTTATTAAATGAACGTCTATTCAGTCTATTATTTATTTGACTTAATAGATATCTAGTTGAATTATCAGCATCATATATAAGTTTAACCAAATTGCCAATATTAGTATAAAGAGTATATTTAATATGATTTTTATAAGGCTTCTTTAAACTCCAAAGAAATTTTTTGAAAAAATCAGATTTTTGAATGAATCGTCATTCAAAATTAAAGTAGGGATAGTTTTTTATTTATTCCGTTTTAAATAAAAAAGTAATCCAAGTAAATTTCTTAATTATCATATTTGAATTCATTAAATTTTTTATATCTGAAAATTTATGTTTTTCCATGGCAGTTTTTATAGAAATTGATTATCCGATATATACAATCATAATTGATAATCCTGAGGTTAAAAATGCTGTAGATGGTCCCACTGCTAAAAGTCTTGTGGAAGCCTTCCAAAAATTTGAAAATGATGAAAAGGCACAAGTCGCAGTTCTTTTTGGCTCTAATGGAACATTTTGCTCTGGAGCGAATTTAAAAGCGATTAGTGAAGGTGCTGGAAATCGAATTCAAAAAGAGGGAGATGGTCCTATGGGACCTACAAGGATGAAATTATCCAAACCCGTAATTGCAGCAGTCGCGGGATATGCTGTTGCAGGTGGTCTTGAGTTAGCGTTATGGTGCGATTTACGAGTAGTTGAAAAAAGTGCAACATTTGGTGTGTTTTGCCGTAGATTTGGTGTGCCCTTGATTGATGGTGGGACTGTTCGGTTGCCTCGCCTAATTGGTTTAAGTAGAGCACTTGATATGATCCTTACTGGACGTCCTGTAACTGCTAACGAGGCATATTTATGGGGTCTCGCCAATAGAGTTGTCGAAGATGGTCAATCAAGGCAAGAAGCAGAAAAATTAGCGAAACTCATTTCAAATTTTCCACCAAATTGTATGAGAAATGATCGTCTTTCAGTATATATGCAATCTGGGATGGATCTTGAAAGTGCTATGGAATTTGAATTTGATTATGGATTAAAAACATTAGAAAGTGGTGAATATATGATAGGTAGTCAAAAGTTCGTGGATGGTAGCGGAAAACACGGCAGTTCAATATAGGATGATGTTCTCTAGAATAAATTTTAAGATGTAAGAAAATAGTCATAATATCAATAATTTAAAATAATTGTTAATTGTGATGTGTTATGATTAAATTTGAGGAATTTGGACTCAAAACTCCAACTAGAGAAATTTTAGTAGATATTTCAAATGAAGTTCAAACAATTATTAGATCTTCTAATATACAGGAGGGAATTTGCCGTGTATTTGTTCCACATACAACAGCAGGAATTACAATAAATGAAAATGCTGACCCTTCAGTTATTAAAGATATAAGTAATTATTTAAGTAAACTTATCCCTAAAGGTGGAGGATTGGGTTACTCATATAGACATGGGGAAGGTAATTCTGATGCTCATATAAAATGCTCCTTAACAGGTCATTCGGTTGATATTTTAATCCATGAGAACAGATTAATGTTAGGAACTTGGCAAGGAATAATGTTTGCTGAATATGATGGGCCACGCAATCGTAGAGTTTATGTGCAAATTCAAGGAGAATAGATCATCGTCAATTTGCTTTAAAGTGATAAAAAAAAAGAGAAGTTTTAAAGAGAAATAATTATGTACGAATTCCTAGATACATTAATACTATACTAACCATCCATCCCATTCTAACAGGAACCGTAATAAATCCTGGATCAAATAGCCCGTCAAATGCTCCGCATATTATAAAGATTATCCATCCTAAAGAAAGAAATAAAAACCTCTTCTTTAAATCACCAGAAGCTTTAAAACTTTTGTTTAAAAACCCAAAACCATTGAAAATAAGACCTGAAACTAAAAAGAAAATCATTAATATGAAAGCAATACTTCTTATTTGAATTCCAGTATTTAATAAAGCTGTTCCATTAGGTAATGGGCTAGGAAAATTAAAGACACTTTCTGGGTTTGTAAACGCTGCATAAAATAATATTACTTCAAAAATAACAGCTAATGCAATATAAATTGATACTATTATCCATTTTTTTTTTGGTGCTAATAATTCTCCACCAATATATAATCCTAGAATTGTCAAGGGGGCTGCCCAAGAATAACTTAATAATCCATAGAGCACCAATGATTCCATGTTGTTGTCAGTAATCAGAATTGTAAAAAAATCTACCGCAGCACCTAGTAATAAAAATCCTATACATAAGACACATAATCCCGATACTCCTAATAGTTTCGCTTTTAATTTGATAGATTTATAAAAACTTAGTATTCCAAAAACACCACCGACTAAAACGACTCCGAGAGCAGTTATAGCATCAAGCCAACCAATTGGTTCAAGCATTTTAGAATTTCCCCAAATAAAGTATTTTTTAAAAATATTTTATTAGACTAATTTATTTGTATTGCTTTATAAGTTTATTGGATTTTTATCTCTATTAATATTATATCTAGAACCACCTATTTGAATTTTTACTCAATTGTATAAAATTTTGAATTTTTAAATAATAAATCATTTATTAAAATGAAAATATTTGTGAACTTATAACTAATTATGAAGCCGATCTTACTTTTATTTTAAAATAACACTTTATCGAATATGTTATAAAGATATATGATACTTAACTCTATCTAGCCAATTTAAAACAAGAGAATTAAACAATTGTTCTTGTTCAATCTGCAAATTATGACTTGCTTGATCTAATATTGCAAATGTAGCTCTAGGATAACTCTCTATAATATTCCAAGCATCATGGTAACCAACAGACATATCCTGTCTTCCAAGCAAAAATAAAGTCGGTTTATCAAATCTACCTATAATTTCGTCTATATTAAACGAAAATGGATAGCCGCTTTCAAATAAAGTATCCAAAAATGCCTGATCTGCACTTTTTAAGCCAGATTGGACTTCATCCTTGTATCTTTCCCAAATTTTAAGGCTCTGAATTACTAATGAATTTTCTAATTCTTCAACCTCTGAAGGACTTAAACTTGAAATTAAATTATTATCTCTGTATAGAACTTTAAATTCTTTTGGTAAAGTACGCTTATTTGGATGAGGAACTATAAGAGGACAAATAAATAAAACACCATCTATATATTCAGATCTTTTATATATCAAACCTCTTGCTAGATAACAACCATAAGATTCACTAGCAATTATAAATTTTTCATTCGGAATGATTTTATCTATAAATTCTAAAATTATATTTAACATTTGATCTGAACTTTTTAACCATTTTGGTCCGAGTGTTTTACCCATTCCTGGTAAATCAAAATAAATTCGTTTAAAACTCTTATTTTCTTTAAAAAGAGGCTCCATACATCCTTTCATTAAGCGATGGTCGGGAGTAAATCCGTGTATCATTAAAATAGGGTAACCTTCACCGTATTCTTCATAATATAGTGTCAAATCTTTAAGTTTACACTCCATAATAATTCAAACAATTAACAATTTTGATTAAACTTTTCCAATTTTTTTCTACAATTATATACTAAACCATTTTATAAATTAGTGAAAGCTTTAAATTTATAAAAGTTAAATAATGAATTATTAGAAGCAGAATAGATTAAAATTCAGTTATATTATGAGGGAGATTTTTGTCATCTTTATATTGGATAGGAGTTCTTTTAGCTGTTTTAGCAGGTATGATAACACAGTTGGGCTCTGTTTTTCAGAAGAAAGCTGTAAATGTCGTATCAGAAGAATCTAAATTCATGAAAAAATTAGTTAAAAATCCTTCCTGGATATTAGGTGTAGTTTTAAGTTTTGGAATAAGTTCAATATTTTTTTTAACAGCTCAAGGTATTATCGGTCCAGCACTTATACCCGGGCTTATGTCCTTAGGATTAATAGTTTTAGTTATAGGATCTATTAAAATCGTGGGGGAAAGATTAAAACTAGAGGAGTATTTGGGAATAGTATTAATGATAACAGGAACAATATTACTAAGCTTAAGTCAATTATCAATTGAAATAATTGAAGCTGATTTATTAGAAATTTGGTATTTAACCCGTTTAATTATTTATACAACAATTCTTATCATCCTATCTCTGTTATGTTATATTTTTCAGAAAAAAAGTGACCGATTTAAAGGCATACTTTTAGCGATCTTATCAGGTTTAATGTTTGCACTAGGTAACTTATGGGTAAGTCAATTGATTGGAACAATAACGGATATATTTAGTGGAATTTTTACCATACCTCAACTCATACTATTTATAATAGCAATAATAATATTGATTTTATGTAATATTTATGGTCTAACAACAATACAGCACGCTTTTAGAGTGGGTCAGGCAAGTAATTTGACTCCCATCCAAAATGTACCTTCATTAATATCTCCAATTTTTATATATTTCTTTGTATTTCTTATGAGTCCCCCATTTATTCTTTCCATATTTTTTTTAATCTCAGGAGTATCAATTATTATATTAAGCATTTTTTTATTAGGAAAAAGATCAGCAAAAATGGAAGAAATAAAATAGAGAATTATAAATCTGAAACAATATGGCAAAGATCATTTTTTTTCAAGCTCACCCTGATGATTTAGAACATAAATGTGGCCATATAATGCATTACCTGGCAAAAGAAAGTAAAATAAATCATGAAATTAAAATTGCATCAATAACTAAAGGTGAGTTTGGACTTCCAGGATCTCAATATGATAAATTTAAGGGGAGTTTATTAGCAAGAATTCGGACTAAAGAACTTTTTGAAGCCGAAAAAATCCATGGAATTCTTCCTGAAAGCATAGATTTTTTTGGATATATTGATGGATTCGTCCCGTTTAATAAAGAATTTATCAATAGAATTGCTGATTATTTAAAAGAGGAAAAACCAGATATCATTTTTTCTCCGGAAGCCCTATATTCATGGTATTACCATATGGACCATATCAATACTGGGAAAGCAATTTTTTATGTAATTTATAATAACTTAATTAATTTCACTCCCAAATTATATTTCTATAGTTCAATAAATCCAAATTTTTTCTTTGGTTTTAAAAAACAGGATTTAGCTTTAACTTACAAATTAATAAGATGTCATAGAACACAAAATTGGTTGCTTAATTGGACAATGTTGCCCTATAAAATTACAAGTAGGTATGCTGGAAGAAAATTGGGAGGTTGGAAATATGCGGAACCATTCCGTAGAGTTTATTTCAGTAAAAAAAACTTAAAAAAGAATAAATTTTCCTTAGTAGTACAAATTTTCACTCATTTTTTTTCAAGCCTTCCTTGGTTTAAAGCAAAATATCCTCGAAGTGTATTATTAAATATTAAGCAGAATAAATGAGAGATAAACTTTCATAAAATTATAAAATTATAAAATTAAAATTAATTTAGTATTTATAAAGGTGAAATTATATGGCTAATGCTGAAGATTTAAAAAATTCATTGGAAAATTGGGCAAAAAAACTCGAAGACCCAGAAATTGCTGAAGAATTTGAAGATTTTAACAAAACAATGCAATTTATATTTCCGGATATCAATTATAACCTCCAATTGATTTTTGAAAATAAAAAGGCAAGGGTGGAAGAAGGTTTTAATGAGAATGCCGAAATGAGTTTAGAGGTTGAATCTAACCTTTTCCTAGGTATTTCGACCGGAGAAATTGATCCAATGGAAGCATTTATGGATGGTACGCTTAAACCAAAAGGAACGATGTCTGATCTGGAAAGATTAGAAATCTTTATGGATGATTTTGATTAAAGAGGTGAAAGATTTAGATGGCTGAGCCAATAGGTTATGATAAAAAAAGGGCGAGTGAAATTCTTGAGAAATTTGGAGTTGACGCTTTAGTTGCTACAACTCCTGTAAACGTTTTTTATACTACTGGGATTCCTACATTACATGTTGCGCCTAATCCAATATTATTTGTATTATATAATCAATACCCTAGCTTTTCAATAATAACTAACGATGGAGAAGTATGTTTATTAATATGGGTTTTGTATGATAGCATTGAAAAATTTTCTTGGGTTAAAGATTATGAACGTGTCGGTTCTCCTAAAGCAGGTTTAAAGTTGCTTGAAGAGAAATTAGAAAGTTTTGGTTTAAGAAATGGAAAAATAGGTATTGAGACTCTTATGCCAAGATATCAATCAGAATTTCTTAGAAGAGAATTTCCAAATGCTACTTTTGTTGATGGAGATAAAATATTTTTAGAAATGCGTTTGATCAAATCCGAAGAGGAGATAAATAGAATTAAAAAATCGACTCAAATAGCTGAAAAAGCTATTCTCAATTGCATTGATTCTTTAAAAGAAGGAATTACGGATATTGAATTACTTAAAATAGCCAGAAGATCCATAGTCAATGAAGGAGCAGAAGGGTGGGATCATTTAACAATGAATATAGGTGATTCAGATCCAGAAGCCCCTGGCGTTGGAACTGTTGTTAAGCCAGGTGATATGGTTAGATTTGATTATGGTGCTGTTTGGAAGGGCTATGTTTCAGATGTGAGTCGAGATGCAGTTGTTGGGCAAGCCCCTGAAAAAGGTCTAAAAGCTATGGAAAATATGATCAATGTCCAAGAATTTTGTCTAGATAATCTTAAACCTGGAGCAGACCCAAAAGAACTGTATGAAAGTGCATTTAAGTATTTTAAACAGATTGGAAAAGGGCGTTGTACGATAATTGGTCATAGTATTGGTTTAGAAACTGAAGAAACCCATATTTTTGGCCCAGGACATATATTTGACGGTCCTATTAAAGAAAATATGGTATTAGATGTGGAAGCATGGCAGATTGTAAGGGGTCAAGGTTTAGTTGGAATCGAGGACTGTTATAGAATAACTACTAATGGATGTGAAAGGCTTTCAAGTTTAGATAAGGAAATTTTTTATAAGTAGAATATAAATTATTTTTCCATATTTTTATTTCAATTAGTCTAAAATATAATTTTCTTGCACTACTTTTCCTAATTCTTTTGAAATGTTTTTAGTTCCACTTGTTTCATATAATTTTATTAATTCTTCCATCGAGGTAGTTCTACCATTGATTGCAGATAAATATGCTAAAAGGACAGTAGCAACTGCCTCTCTTGCTTGTTGAGGTGTAAATTCAGGTTCATTATTATTTAAGATACAATCTGTAAAATAAGAATCCTCATTACCCATTGAGATGTGATAATATTTTGGAAAAGGACCATGATTAATCTTTGGATAGTACCAACCGTTGACTTTTTCAGCATTTAGCTTTTGGGGAGAATAAATTTTAATAGGATTTTCCCAAGCATGATTTTCTACTAAACTTCCTTCAGTACCATAAATTTCTAGTTGGTTTGTTGGAGGTGCATTAACTGTAAAACTTAAAACACATTCTATTATAATACCAGATTGATATTTCAAGAAAATAAATGCATTATCTTCTGCTTTTTCTGGTAAATTTGTTAATTGCTTCGTAAGCCAACAATAAGCAGCGTTAACTTTGTCATTTAAAATCCAATTAAAAGTTGCAAATTTATGAACTCCCATATCCATTAACGCACCTCCTCCTGATTTTAAAGGATGTGCTTTCCAAGAATCTGGGTTGTTAACATTATGAACTTCAGCAACACCTTCATAAGAGCGTACCATGAAAACTTTCCCAATTATGCCTTCATTTATAAAATTATGAATACTTTGATGAGCAGGTAAAAAACGATGATTTTCAGCAATCATAAATTTAACACCTGCCTTTTTAGTGGCAGAAATCATTTGATCACATCCTTCTAGAGTTGTAGCCATTGGCTTTTCACAGAGGATATGCTTCCTGGCTTTTGCTGCTTTAACGACCATCTCTTCATGAGCATGATGAGGAACCAATACAAGAACGGCATCAATATCACTCTCAAGTAGTTCCTCATAAGAGGAATAAGGCCTCAATTTAAAGATTTTCGCGAGTTTAGTTGCCTTCTTTTGATTTATATCATATACTGCTGCAAATTCTATTTTGGAGTTGTCTTTACAACCAACATAGTGATAAGGCCAAGCGGAATTAACTGTGTTTCCAATACCCACTAACCCATATTTAACTGATTTCATAAATAAGAAAAATATGAAAAAAATAATTAAGTTTGTTCTTCACTTTGAATTTCCTTAGTAAACTTAATTTATTAATACAATTTTAGTAAATTTAAGGTGAATAAAAATTAGAGTAAAAGATAAAGTTGTTGTATTAACAGGAGCTGCTTCTGGAATCGGAAGATCTACAGCCTATTTATTTGCAAAAGAGGGAGCAATCCAAGTTCTTTCAGACGTGGATGAAGAAGGATTAAAAAAAACATATGAGATGCTTGGTTCCTTTAAGGATAAGACCACCATTATGAAAGTAGACGTACGGAATCCTGAAGAAGTACAAAATATGATTAACCAAACCATTGAGAAACATGGAAGAATTGATGTGTTAATTGTAAATGCCGGTGTCGTTAGAGTGGGAGATGTTGAAACTTTTCCTGATAGTGATTACGATTTACTCATCGACGTGAATGTTAAAGGCACTCATTATACTTGTAAATATGCGGTTCCTTATTTTAAAAAACAGAAATTTGGTTCAATAATTACGTTAGCTTCTGTAGCAGCCCACATAGGACAAACTGCTCATGCAAATTACTGCTCAACAAAAGCAGCAGTATTAGGTTACACCAGAGCTTTAGCATTAGATTTAGCGCCATATAATGTCAGAGTTAATAGTGTGAGCCCAGGAGCTACAGATACCCCGATGTTACAAAGTGATGTAGCAAAACAAGCAAGGGATAGAGGTTTAGAATATGAAGAAGTTAAAAAAGAATTTGAGGAAGAGGGGGTATTAGGACGTTGGGCTACGCCAGAAGAAATTGCTACAGGAATTCTATTTTTAGCAACAGAAGATTCCTCTTATATCACAGGAGCAGATTTAAGAATTGATGGCGGATGGACAACTAGGTAATTCCTAATATATCTATTATTTTTTTATTCTATTGCCTTTCTAATAGCAGCTCTAGCTAGCAATCTAGTTGAATCCAATGTTGGTAAGGGACAATCACTCGGATCAACAAGTAAAGGTATCTCTGTACATCCGAGAACTACAGCATTACAGTTGTTCTTAGCCAATTTTTGTATTATTTTATTAAATTCTTTTTTAGATTCCTCTGAAAAAATACCATTAACTAATTCTTCAAATATAATCCGATCAACTTTTTCTTGATCTTGAATATTGGGAATCTCACTGGTTATTCTATATTTTTTAAGAGCATCAGGATAAACTTGAGAATTCATAAGATATTTAGTGCCTAATATTCCTAGATGTTTAAATTTTTTTTGTTTAGCCTCTTCTCCTACAACCTCTGCAATATGTAACCAAGGGATTGGGGATTTAGAGATCATAAGCCCCCAAGCGTTATGAATAGTATTGTCTGGACATATCGCGAATTCAGCTCCTGCATTTGCTACAATCTTAGCTGAGTTAAGCATTAATTCTGCTACACCCTCCCAGTTTCCATTCCATATATGTTGCATATAATCTGCTAGAGGGGGAGTATGCATTGTTATTTCAGGATGCCTATACTTAAATAACTTATCCTGAGCTTCAATACAAATTGTTTTGTAACATAACGCAGCTCCTTCTGCACTGCAACCAACTATTCCTATATGTTTTACCATTTGAAACACACCTATATTATTTAATTATTGGATTATTTCCAATTTAAATGATCATAATTTTTTTGAATGAAAGGTAAAAATCCATCTAAAATATAATTTGATCCCTTCTCTTTTATCAAACTTCTAAGCTCATCCATACTTGTAGTGGTTCTATTCTTAGCAGATAGATATGAAAGGAGAACCACAGCAACAGCTTGTTTCGCTTGTTCAGGAGTGAATTCGGGTTCTTTATCATTCAATATGCAATCAGCAAAATAGTGATCTTCATACCTAGCTGAAATCGTATAATACTGGGGGTATGGACCGTGTTCAATATTCTCGGAAGGGCTATAAAATTCTCCCTTTTTTTCTGCTTCAGCATGAGAGGAGAAGATTTTAATTGGATTTTCCCATGAATGATCTTCATAAATTGTTCCTTTGGTACCTTGTAATTCAGTACTATTATTTAATGGGTGCACTGTTGTTGAAGATAAACTTACACTTGAAATTGCTCCAGATTTATATCTTAATAAAATTATAGCCGTGTCTTCACCTTTATTGAAGGGGCTGTTTAAAGTTTTTGAACACCAACATTGAGCTGAATCAACCTCTCCTAAGAACCAATTTAACATAGCAAACTTATGAACACCTTGATCCATTACAACACCACCTCCCCCTTTATCAAAAGTAAAATTCCATCGATTAGGATCCAAAAATTCTTGAGGTTCGCAATAAGCACCCTCATAACTTCTAGCTAAAAAAACATCTCCTATTAAATCTTTTTCCAACAAGGTTTTAATGTATTTATGAGCAGGTAAAAATCGATGATTCTCGGCTATCATTAGTTTTACACCTGATTTCTTTGTCGCATCAATCATTCTGTCACATTCTTCAAGAGTACATGCCATCGGTTTTTCACATAATACATGTTTCCTTGCTTGAGCAATTTTTTCAGTCAAATCAGCATGTAAAAAATGAGGTACTAACAATAAAACTGCCTCCATATCACTCTCAAGAAATTTATCTAAATCATTATAAGGCGTAAGTTTATTACGTTTAGCCACTCGATTCAGATTTTTCTCATTAATATCATAAGCTGCCACAAATTTAATATTGGGAGCAGGATCTTTTTTAATACCTGAAGTATGAAAATTACTAGCATTTCCACATCCCAAAATTCCAAATCTAACCATTTCCATTTCAAAAACCTATATAATAACTCTTATTATTTATTACATGGTCATTCCACCATCAACTAAAAGACTGACACCAGTACAAAACTTATTTAATACTAAAAATAACACCCCCTCAGCAATTTCCTCAGGAGTCCCTAATCTGCCTAACCTCTGACGTGCAATATACTGTTGCCTAACTTCTTCATAATTTCCCCCCCTATTTCTGATTCTTTGCAGTAATGAAGGAGTTTCTGTAGTTCCGGGACAAATAGCATTTACTCTAATTTTATCCTCAAGATAATCCATTGCCATTGCTCTTGTCATTGAAAGTACAGCACCTTTTGAAGCAGTATAAGCCGCTCTATCTTTCACTCCTTTAAATGCTACTGATGATGCGTTATTAATAATTACTCCTTGAGATTTTTTAAGGAAAGGTATTGCATACTTCGAAACTAGATATATCCCTCTCACATTTACTGCCATGGTTCTATCCCAATCTTCAGTTGAAATTGTATCAATTGCACCTCCACGAACGACTCCTGCATTATTAAAAAGTATATTAATTCTCCCATATTTTTCAATAGTTTCCGAAATAATTTTCTTAGCTTGATCTTCTATAGCCACATCTGCTTGAATAAAAATTGCATTTCCACCACTAGTATTAATTTTATCTACTACTTCTTTCGCAGAATTTGATATAGAATTACAGATTACCTTTGCACCTTCCTTAGCAAAGAGTAGAGCAGTAGCTTCTCCAATTCCTGCTCCTGCTCCAGTTATAATTGCTACTTTATCTCTTAACTTCATGATATTTTTATTTAATTTGTTCTAATATAGTAATCATAAACCTAAGACTTTCCTAGCTTCAGATGGATCGACTACTCCTCGCCCTACATGTCTGATGATACTAGCATAATTTTTGACTATTTCAGCATTATTTTTTGCTGGTACCCTTTTTTTAATAAAGGGATAATCTTCAGTTCCTACACGAATGTTTCCACCATGAGTAAGAACAAATACCAAAAGCCTCATTTGTTCCTCTCCCATTACACTAACTGTATGGACACTATTAGGAGGGAGGTATCTTTTCCTATGCATATATTCTTCATAATTTCCGGGACTCCATGTTCCGCCAGGCCAATTAAAAAAAAGAGTGAGAATATGTGGTTTAGCCCATTCTAGCAGCCCTTTTTCGATCAAATAATTTAAGTTCCAGTATGATCCATGTTGCCAAACTTCCCATTCGGGTTTAATATTTGCTTCTTTGCATTTTTTACAGTATTCTTCAAGTTCTGTAAATGGATGCAACACATCAACCGTAACCTCAGAAAAATGTTCTGAATGATGATTTAATATAACTGACATCATTTCCGGTTTTGCATCAAAATCTCCTTGTCTATTAGGAATAGATTCACTTGACATACCAGCTTGAATTATGACATCGCATCTCTCTCTTATTCGTTTAACTGTTTCAACTTCTTCACCTCTAGGGAGATGAACATGTGCAATTGCAGCCCCTACTTCATAACACTGTACTACATCCTCAATGAGTGCATCAATTGACTGAGCCCAATTTTTAACTTCAGGGTATATCCAAGAATTTGCGGTTGTAGCAGTTATAATTATATTTTCATTCTCCATAATTAAGTATTTCCTCTTTAATATTTTATCTTGAAACACGTCCAGAAGTGTCTCCACCCATTAATTTAAGAACCTCTTCTACAGATACTAAATTAAAATCCCCAAATATAGTATGCTTTAGACAAGAAGCTGCAACAGCAAAATTAAGAGCATTTTGAAGGTCTTCTTTATATGTGAGTAATCCGTATATCAATCCTCCCATAAAGGAATCCCCTCCACCTACTCTATCAACAATTGGACTGATATCATATCGAGGACCGATATATATTTCATTACCATCATATAAAATTGCTGACCATGTATTAAAACTTGCTGAAATTGAACCTCTAAGAGTAATTGCCACTTTTTTCAGATTTGGATATTGTTTTTTTATTTCTTCAACAACATATCGATAATTTTCAGCTTCAAGTTTCCCAGATGTAACATCTGTAGCTGGAGCTTTAATATTTAATACTTTTTCCGCATCCTCTTCATTTCCAATAGCAATATCACAATACTTAACTAACTCTGGCATTATCTGTTTTGGTCCTTTTCCATATTTCCAAAGTTTACTTCGATAGTTAAGATCACATGATACCATAATTTTTCTATCTTTTGCAGCTTTTACTGCTTCAAGGCATATATCAGCTAAATTTTGTGAAATTGCAGGAGTAATTCCCGTCCAATGAAACCAATCAGTACCTTCAAAAATTTGATTCCAATTAAAATCTTGAGGATCAGCTTCAGAAATTGCTGAATGTGCTCGATCATATATAACTTTGCTTGGTCGGACGGAAGAACCCATTTCTAGATAATATATTCCTATTCTATCCCCTCCTCTCACAATATTACTTGTATTAACCCCATACTTTCGAAGGAACCGAATACAAGCATCACCAATTTCATTTTTAGGTAATTTTGTGATGTAATCAACAGGGATTCCATAATTAGCTAGAGATACGGCAACATTAGCCTCTCCTCCACCATAAATAATGTCGAATGAATGAGTTTGAATAAAACGGTTAAAATTTGGAGGGGAAAGTCTTAACATAATTTCTCCAAAGGTAACAACTTTTCCATTCATACTTATTGCTCTTTTCTCGGAAAGATCTTAAAATTAATGAGGTTTTACTGAAAACTAATATATTTTAATGATATCTTGAAATATTTAAGCTTTTTATTTAAATTTATATAACAATTTGAAGAATTTTAATGGAAAAAGAAACTTATAGGTTTCCAAGTATTTTAACTTGATAAATGCCATCTTTCTTTATATTAATAAATAATAATTGCTCTAATTCATTTTTTTCATATTCCCCATCAGAAAGCTCAATCTCATAGCCTTTAGGAAATTGAATCTTAGGAACATAAATATTTGTAGGGGCTGAAATACTAGAATCTCCCTTAAACTCAAAATAAAATGTTTTCTCTTTGTAGTTAAAAGCCATTTTTAAGGGTATTCCGGCACAATGAACAAAGTGTGGACGACAAAAACCTTCGATTGCTCTTCCACCACTATTAATATCGTTAGCATCTAACTGTTGATCTTTACTAAATATTGATAGGTCTTCGAGATTCCATAAATCTCCCCATTGGTTATTGTTGTCGGCAGTATAATTCCATTGTGTTGAATTAAGCAAGTTTGTATCTAAAGCATTATAAATCATACTTAGTAGTTTTATATGATTTTCCCATGCTAATTCTGGTTCGGTTTTAAGTTTTTCATAAGCTTGGTTTTTGTTCATATCATAAGGAATGCCAAATTCTCCTATTAAAGTAGGAACTCCATTATGTATTGACTTTGATATGTTTTTGATATGCTTCAATTGTCTTATAAACATATCTTGTACATTTTTTTTACCCATAATTATTTTATCAGCAGCCATATCATAACTTGCTTTGATCATTGGTCTTTTTGTACCTACACTGGGATCGTACCAATGTGTTGCGTTGACTAAATTATCTGGAACTGAAATAGATAGCTTTTCTCCTCTTAGAATTCTTATTGGATGGCTACCAAAAAAGATAATAGTCTCAGGAATAATATCTCGAATGCTTTTTGTGTAAGCAATAACAAATGGAGAAAGGTAGTCTTCAAAGAAATTTACTGAATGGTCTTGTTTTTTTCTAAAATATTCATTATTTAGAATAACAGGAATTCCTTGTTCATCTAATCCCCATACTCCTTCTGTTTTCCAGATATCATCAGCGTTTTCTAACCAACAAGAAATACCATTTTTATTTAATTTATCCCTTCTAGTCTCTTTTATACCAAATCTTTTAAGCTCGTTAAATCCCACTGTCCTTGCAAATCCTGATCCAGTTAATATTGCATCTAAAGGTGTAAAAGTATATCCAAAATCTTCTGAAAATTTTTCAGCTCCAATTCCATCAACTCGTTTTTCTATCCAACCTTGCTCAGGTTCATTTAAAACCTCAAATCCGATAATATAAGAATTTTCTTTTATTCTTTGAGCTACTTGTTGAATAGCTTTAAAGAAGTGTTGTTGTAAATAGTCTTGAACAGTTAATCCATCAATATTACATGAATGAGCAAAATCTTTTCCACCAAAAAATAATGTCCACATTGTTCCATTTGCAAATCTAACAGCATTACTAGTCCAATGCATTTCTGGATATGAATTTGGATTATCGGGTTTATATCTATATTGCATAACTAAAGCTGCATCAGTAGCATCAAACTTTTGAAAATCTAAACCCACCTTCTCAAAAGTCCAACCAGGGGCACCATCTCCTCCAGTCATTCTACTCCAAACATCTTGATGAGGATCTATGAATGTATAAAATTTGTAACTTTCAGCTATTTTTAAGACCTCATCAACATAATCCAAATATTCTTTATCGTACTGGCGGGGTCCTTTATGCTCTATTGCTTCCCAAGTTATTAAGAATCTAATGCAATTAAAGCCCCAATGCTTTAATCGCGTAAAATGATCATCAGCATCTTTTAATGGGAAAGGCCTTCCAACAAAGGAAACATCTTTATGATCACTAAAATCAGTCTTAATATGAGTAGCACCATTAGGAGTGAAGGGAACTTTACTACTCCCACCCAGGTTTACTCCTCTAAGTAATACTTTCCTCCCTTGTTTATCTATAAACCATTCATTTTTAAGATGTAACTTCATTTTTTTCACATAAAAGTATTCATTTCATATGAGTGTTTTTTCTAATTAATTTTAATAGTAATTTTTGTTTTTTAATTTTAAATGATTTTACATGGATAATTAAAGTGAATGCAATACCAAAATTAGCGATCATACCGGAACCTGTATCTTTAGTTTTCTCTTCTGGAAAATATAACCTTAGGGAAAATAGTATTATTTGTTACCATAAGAATTTAATGGACTTAGCTGAATTTTTAAAAGATCTACTTTATCCCGCTACTGGTTTTGATTTAGAAATTAAAGAATTAGATAAATCAACTAATAATGATAATTCAATTAATCTTATTTTGACTAATGAAGATATAACTGAGTCTGAAAGCTATAGCCTTAAAATAATGCCAAATCAAATCAATATATCAGCTAATAATCCTGCAGGTATTTTTTATGGTATTCAAACACTCCGACAGCTTTTCCCGGTTGAAATTGAAAGTGATAAAATTGTTAAAAGTTTCACTTGGGAAATTCCTTGTTTAGAAATAGAGGATCATCCTCGATTCAAATGGCGTGGGTACATGTTAGACGAAGCAAGACATTTTCAAGGCAAAAATGTTGTTAAAAAATTACTTGATTTATTATCACTTCATAAAATGAATGTTTTTCACTGGCACTTAACTGATGATCAAGGATGGAGAATTGAAATCAAAAAATATCCTAAACTTACAGAAATTGGTTCAAAGAGAACTGAAACTCAGTTTGGTGGACGTCTTAGTAAAAAAAGAGATGGTACTCCTCATGAAGGGTATTACTCTCAGGAAGATATCAAAGAAATTATTGAATATGCTAAGAAGAGATTTATAAAAATAATTCCCGAAGTAGATTTACCCGGACATAGTACAGCTCTTCTAGCATCTTATCCGAATTTAAGTTGTAAAGAGGAATCCCTTGAAGTATCAACTCATTGGGGTTTTCATAAAGATGTATTATGTGTGGGAAAAGAAGAAGTTTTTGAATATATGAATGATATTCTTAAAGAAATAATGGATCTGTTCCCATCAAATATAATACATATAGGAGGAGATGAAGTACTTAAGGAAAGATGGAGGGAATGCTCATATTGTCAAAATAGAATAAAATCAGAAGGATTAAAAGATGAAAACCAATTACAATCCTATTTTATTAATAGAATATCTAATTATTTGAAATCTAACAATCAAAGAGTAATATGTTGGAATGATGTACTAGATAAAAAATTAAAAGTAAATATTATCTGTCAATATTGGTTTCGAGGAAAGAAAAAAATGATAGATTATATTAAGAATGGAGGAGATGTGATAATGTCTGATTTCAAATATACATATCTGGATCATTCTTATTCTTTTACTCCTTTAAAATTAGCATATAATTTTGAGCCAATTCCAAAGAAACTTAGTACCCAATATTATAAACATATCTTAGGTTTAGAAGCACCAATGTGGACCGAATTTGCTCCTAATACTAAGCGATTAGAATGGCAAACATTTCCACGTCTTTTGGTATTTGCAGAACTTGGATGGACTCCAAAATATAAAAAAAATTATGCCCTTTTTCATCAACGATTATTAGAATTCTTAAAAAGATTAGATTATATTGGCATAAACTATGCAAATTTAAAAGAGATTAAAGGAAGTTTTTTTAAAAGATTATTTAAATGGCTTACTTTAATGGGTGAAGAAAAAGGAGGAACTTAGATAAAAAGAGATCAAAGTCTTTATACATATTCTATTGTTGCTGGTGGTTTTGGGGTAACATCGAAAAACACAGTTTTGGTTTGGGGTACATCAAATAGTTTTTCTTTTAATTCATTTAGCAAACCGAAAGGTAAATTGGTAACTGAGGCTGTTCTGGCATCTTTACTATTAATAGATCTAATGACTACATCATATTTACCTTGTTGACGGCTTCCCAATTCATAAAATAACCTAGCAAATGCCTTTATTTTAGATGCTTTATTAATTAAACTAGTATAATCCCATTTACCTGCTTCAGATTGAGGATATTCGTAAATTCTTTTGCCTTCAGCTAATCCCGTTACTTTTTTATTGAGAATGTCTTCACTTATTGCTGCAAATACTTGGAATGGTTCTTGCTCCTCGTTTTCATTTATAATCATAGTTTTACCGTATTTCTCTTGATAATAATTTTCAACTGAAGACTCTACTAAATCATGAACTTTTTTCTCAAACTCCAGATTTTCTTCAGAAACTGGACCTATAATTCTAGCTGAAAGTGCCGGTCCAGGAAAAGCTTTTCTATAAACAAGTTCTTGTGGCATATTAAAATATTCAAGGATCTCACGGACTTCATGTTTAGTTAGACTAGCTACAGGTTGGATAGTTGCGTCTACATCATACCCAATTTCAACATTATGTTGACTTTTAACAAATGCTTCAATATGTTTTTCCATTAAATCTTTCTCTTCTTCAAGACTCATCGTCTCCTTCAAATCATTTATCCTAACTCCAAAACTTTCCTCAATATCAGGAAGAATAGTTCCATCAGCTAAGAGATCGCAATTTTCCTCTTTAATTACTTTACTTATAATTTCAGAATAAGCAGCTTTGAAGAGTTTTCTCTTATTTTCAGCGTCCTCCTCACCATATATTTTTGGTAGAAACTCCTTCCTTATATCTATTATTCTTAAATTAGGAAATAATTTTTGTATATATTCTCTTTCTTCGATACCTTTTATAATTCTCATTAAACCGTGATCAATAAATACTGGAATGGTATTAATATTAGCTTCTTTTAATAAAAGATATGTAGCTGAACTATCTATACCCCCTGATAAGGCACAAAAAACTTTCTTATTCATCGCATGTCTATTTAAGAATTCGACGGCTGCTTTTACAAACTTTTTAGGTTGTTTGGGGGCATCTAATAATCTGTGATTTAACATAGATTAGGTAAAGTCAACTCATAAAATAAGGATAGTTATTAATTGGTTATGATTTATGATTTATTTACATAATCTCAAATTATCCTAGTTTTTATAATGATAAGAAATAACTTCATGGTTTGAGTTTTGAATATTATGGACAAAATTAGAAAAATTAAAGTTACTCTAAAAAGCAGACCAACCTTTGAAGGTGCTGGGGTTCGGTTAAAGAGAGCATTTGGTTATGCTGATGAATCATTAGATCCTTTTTTACTTCTTGATGACTTTCATTCAGATAATCCTAGAGATTACATGGCAGGGTTCCCATGGCATCCTCACCGTGGTATAGAAACTATTACATATATGTTGCATGGAAAAATAGAACATGGTGATAGTTTAGGCAATGGAGGCGTTATTGAAGCGGGTGATGTACAGTGGATGACTGCTGGTTCCGGTATAATTCATCAGGAAATGCCGAAGAAAGAAAAAAACGACACGCTACTTTGGGGATTTCAACTATGGGCAAATTTACCAGCATCACATAAAATGATGAATCCACGTTATCGAGATATAAAAAGTTCTCAAATTCCTGAGATCTCTCTAAATGATAATAAAATCAACATAAAAATAATTTCTGGAGAAGTAAATGAAATTAAAGGTCCTGTTCAAGATATAATTACGGATCCTGAATATTTAGATGTAAAAATTAGTCCGCAATCTGAGTTTATTCATTATATAAAAGAGGGATATAATGCCATTGCATACACTATTGAGGGAGAGGGATATTTCGACGAGAATAAAAAAGAACTTGTAACAAAGGAAACCCTAGTGATCTATAGAGATGGTGATATGGTTAAGATAAGCACCGAAGATAGTGGGTTAAGATTTTTATTAATATCAGGTAAACCTTTAAAGGAATCTGTAGCTTGGCGTGGACCAATTGTAATGAACTCTGATGAAGAATTAAGGGTTGCTTTTGAAGAGTATCAAAAGGGCACATTCATTAAACATAATTAAGAACTGAGTTCTACAATATTTTTTTTCAAACTATTCCTTTTTCTATAATCTTAAATGATTTCATTGTTATCACTTATTTAAAATTATTTTTGTGATATTATAATGGAAGAAGAAGTCACTTCAGAAATGAGAGAAAAGATCCATGAAAATGTAGATAAAATATTTGACAAATGGCTTGATAAAGCTTCGAAAGGTGAATCAATAGAAGGCATTGTAAAAAGTCTAATGGTTGAAAGAGTAATGAATGTACTTGGTGTAATGATAAAAAGAACTGTAGTAAAAAAAGTAGCAAAAAAAGCAGTAAAAAAAGCAGTAGATAAATATTGGGAAAAAAATCGAGAGCGCATTTTGGAAAAAATTAAAAATTTATAAGTTTTTTATTCTTTTTTTAAAGGACACTATTTCAATTTATTAGAGCAAGCTTTAATACCGGAAATGATAAAATTTGATCTCCAGAAATAATTTTAAGATTTTTGATGGACATCTTCACACTTATGGAATCTTTCTTAGTCCTTTTGAGGATATTATAAGTTATATGGATTATCATAATGTAGAAAAAGCAATAATCACAACTATCAATAGAGCAAAATATCATCAAAAACAAAAAGAATATGCCTCAAGTTTAGATGATAAAGGCAACTTCTCTAAATATCTCAATGATTTTAAAAGTTTGATACCAAAAGGACAATTACCACATGATGATGTCATTGAGATTGCCAAAAAAGCACCAGAGAGGTTTTATAAGTTCTTCTGGTTCAATCCGAAGTTAAATCCTGAAGAGGAAGAGGAAAATTATAAAATATTAGAAGAGCATTTTAATAAGGGATTTATAGGGGTTAAGATTCACGGTAGTTTTAATTTTTTTAAATTTCCAAAGGAAATTTTGAAGCTAGCAACTTTCATGCAAGATTATAATAAAGATATCATATTGTTCATTCATTCTCACCCAAAAACAAAGTTTCATGATGGCTCTGAACCACAAGATATTGCAAAATTAGCAAAAAAATTCCCCGAACTGAAAATCATTGTTGGACATGCTGCATTTTGTATGGAATATGCTGTTGCTACAGGTATGTTACTGAAAAAATATGATAATATTTACTTCGAAACAAGTTGTTCTGTTTCTTTAGGGATTTATAACTTAATAAAAATTTTGGGACATAAGAAAATAATTTTTGGCTCAGATTCACCAACAACTTCAACATTATCCATAGAAATTGAGAAAATACTCTCAATTCCAAGAGTCTCAAATGAAGTCAGACAGGATATTTTCTATAACAATGTATTAAATCTACTGAAGTTATAATTCTTAACTTGTTATTAATGTGATAATTTATTATTTACTTATTATTAAAATCTGAGATAAATTCAACATAAGCTTTTTTTATTTTCATTTTAATAATAAACCAATTAAAAGACAAATCCTATCATAATATAATTAAGAACTATAAAAAAGTTATGTGGATTAAGTGAGTTATTTAAGGGATAATAAAGTCTTGGAAGCAGAAGATGATATAAATTGGGATGTTGTAAAAATTTCGAAAGTTGACGACAAAATTATTCGAAGACTGATAAAAAACCTTGATTTAGACACATCTGTTTTAACACAAAACTTTTTTATATCTTTTGAAAGCTTATTAAAACTTGGAAAAAAAATAGAACACGTTCTCAATTCTTATATTCAGGAAACATCCGAAATTCATAGTTATAAAGTAGATATCTTCAACTTTATTCTCGACTTTGTAAAGAATAATACTCTAAAGCATGTCCTGGTACCTCAATTATATCATCCAGACTTTGTTACAAGAGCTCGGACTATATTAAAACTTGAACTAGCATGTGATATGGATTATCTTAAATTTATATTACCGCTTTTAAATGATCCTGATGATTCTGTTCGTTGGGCAGTTATCCGGTTTTTAAACACACATATTCACCTTATAAAAAACCCAATTGTATTTAAAGAATTAAAATGTCATATCGAGAAAGAATTAAATCCGGTAATCAGAGAAAAAATGATAGAACTGTTTAGAAAATTGTAATCTAATCAAATAAATTGTTTAAAAATTTAATCATAAATGTTTTTAAGATAGGAGTTAAATCTTTTTTCCATGCAAGTCCATCCAATTTTTGCAATTTAAGAGTTTTATTGAAAATTGCAATTACATTTAAAATAAGATATTTTATACTCTCTTTTGGATTCTTTGCCTTGAATTTCTCTGGAAGAGCCAGAAAAATATCTTCAGCTAAGTTTTGAATTAGGATATCTTTAAAATCATCAAAATCATAGAAAACTCCAAATTTAAAATATGATGAGAGGAACTGAGCAACTGCATTCTCAATCTCTCTTTCAGAAATTTCTTTTTTACTAATACAATAAGTTTTTATCATCCTTTCTATTAATAAACCCTTAAATCTACTTTCTTGTTCTGATGTATGAGTGATTATTTTTTGAATTTTTATTTCTTTCTTAATTTTTTCTTCCTTTCTAGCAAATAAGACGTTCTCATAATCCTTTACTATTATATTTGATAAAGCAGATCGCAATATTATAATATTTGTATAGATCTTCTCAATTCCTTCAAAATGAGTAGGAACATTATCGATATGTCTTTCCAATATATCTTTTATGTTAAGGTTTTTAGACTCATAGGGACTGAAGAATATTTCATACAATGCGCTGAAATTGTGCTCTCTAATATCGTTTTTCAGGATTTTTCTGATGTATTTATCGTATTTAAGGAAAAACCGGTAAATACAATCATCAACTGCTAAACTCAAGTTATTGTTTGGATATTGAGCTCTTATAAGATATTTTTTATATTCTAAGCGAATTTTTTGAGCTCTTATCCATTCAAAAGCTAAGTCTAAAAGTTCTTTTCCTTCCACTAGTTTATTTCTAAAGTAAAATAATGTATCATACACATCCTTGGGATTATTTCCTATAGCCTGATTTATTAGAAATTTAGTAACAACTTGAACATCTCCGGAATTTTTAAATTGATTTTGTAATCTGCCAAAATATCTTAACAACTTATCTTTTTCAATTTTATAAGTTTTTTCAACACTTAAATCTTCCATTTTGATATATCACTTATCACTCTATTATTATCCTGGATTATCAAGAATTAATCCGATTTTATCAAGTTCTTCATTTGAAATTGCACCCCATCTCTTGTATTTAAAACGTGGATTCATTATTTTGAGAAATTCTTTGAGGTCCTTATGTTGATCCAATAAAAGTCTTAAATTTTTTTTATAATACGATAATTTTTTGTTTTCTTCATTTTCATCAGTTTTTTGGACTAAAATAACACCATAGCTTTTAGAGATATCATTTTCTATAGTATATTCCTCTAAATATACCACTTTTTTATCCTTATATTTTAGTGTTATCATTCGAATGTTAGGATACACACCCTTTTTGTCATAAACTTCCAGAGTTTCACTAATTAGATGCTCATAGTAATCTGGTAAAATTGACATCACATAATAAGAGGGAATATCATCCAAATACATCTTTCTTAGAGGATCATCCTTATCAAAAGTATAAAGATTTGAGATCCTTGTATCTTCTGCATTTTTCCGCTCAATTAACCCAACACAATAAAATCTTTGCTCTTGCTCCCAATATGCCTTCCTAGATGATCCTAATGAATACTCGATAAGGTTTATACCTCTCTCTAATTCACTATTAATTAGTCTATTGAAGTCAAATCGACTTCCTGAGAGATTTTCATTTACGATTTTACCTTGAATTATACTAGGGTGAATATAATTTGAAATTTTATTATAAATTAATTTTACATCTTCTGTAAATGGTGTACTAATTAATACAAAAAGATTAGTGGTGCCTAATCGGGTATCAACTGAAGAATTAAGAGTGAAGAAGGATTGAAGAACATCAGTATTATCTAAATTAGTATCCCTTACAGAAAGTGAGGTTTCAATAAATTCTATTTTCCAATTATAACCAACACCACTTGCAGCTGTTAAAAAAACTGGACCAAGAAATCTGTAAGAGAGCATCTTTATATCGTTAATTTTCATATCACTAAAATTATCTGCATATTTTACATTATCAAATACTAAGTTATCCTCGTCGGCATAAAAAAGTCCTAAAATTATATCTTGGTCGTTCATAGAGTTTTTCCAAGCGAGTTATGGTTTATTCTTATCCCAATAAAAAATATACTAAAGAGATTTAAGTTTAAGTTTTTCGAAAATAATCTTTTATCTCATTAGGACATATTTGTTTTTAGAATCAATGAAAACCAATACATGTATGTGCAAAAAACGAAGACAATTTGATCTCAAATTACATTTAAAAGGGTTGTTAATCATTAAAGTAATAACATAAGAGGTATAATAATATAAATACTAAAATTGATTTATTTACCTAGTTAGGTCAAGGTTTAATTAAAAATCAAAGAAAAAGCGTGTTAATACTATGTGTGCCAGTTATCACTATACATTCAAGATTTTACTTTTAGGTGATGCTAGTGTCGGAAAAACGTCATTTACTAAAAGATATTGTTATAATATATTTAATCCTAGTGAAAGACTTACGATTGGAGTTGATTTTCACGTCAAAACAATTGAGTTAAATGGAAAGAGAATTAAGTTACAGCTATGGGACGTAGGTGGTGAAGAACGTTTCCGATTTTTATTACCCACTTACTGTCTTGGCGCAAATGCTGCCTTTCTACTATATGACATTACTAGACCCTCCACTTTAGATAATATTTCTGAGTGGATCACAATTGTAAGACAAAAAGGTGGTCAAATCCCTATAATGCTTGTTGGGTCAAAATTAGACCTTGAAAAATCTCAACGTCAAATTCAAAGAGAATACGGAATACAAATTGCTGAAAAAAATAATATGGCAAGTTTTGTAGAAATTTCAGCAAAAGAAAATGTCAATGTGGATGATGCTTTTAAAGTTCTTACTGAAATAACATTAGAAAAAACTGGCAATAGGTGATGTAATGGAAGAAACCGAATTTTTGCCTCTTAGCCAATTATTCGATTCAATTGGCATCATTGAAAAGGGTATTGAAAGAATATACCATTATCTCCTATTGAACAAAAGAATTGACAATTTAAAAGAAGTATGTGATCAATTTGATCTCTCCCTAAAAAGAGGTTACAAAATTTGTTCCGTTTTAAGTGATCTAGGTCTTGTGCAGATTTATGATAGACCTATGAAAATCCATATTGCTAACCCGATAATGACTTTATGGCAGAATATAATACATACGCGTATTGAAGATCTTAAAAACGAATTTCAGGAAAAAAGTGAAAAATGTGAATCTGCTCTTGAAAGTTTTACAAGAAATTACAAAATGGATGAGGAAGTCATTCAAGAACCTGTTGAATTTATTAATTACAATGTCAAAAACTTTGATGAATCTTATCATTCTTTCCTAGCTCAAAGTGAGAGTAAAATTGCAATTGGTATTAGGTATGATAATCCTTTGATTGAGTTAATAAAGAAACACGGTTTTGATAAGATCCCTGACGAAATTAGTGAATCTATGAGAACAGGAATGATTAGAATTAAAGAAAATATTAAAAACATAACTGTTCAAGTTATTTTTCATTCTGATGTTGTGAAGGAGCTTATAAATAGTCAAGAGTTTGAACAGCTTACTAACCATGTTAAAAATTTTAATTTGGAGTTTAAAAATATTTCAATTCGGGTGACTGATGAGAATTTCAGTAATTTCAGTCTGACTGATAATGAATTAATTCAACCTAGCTTTGATCCTGCATTTGAACTCATCGGGGTATATATCTCAAGGAATAAGAGTATTTATCAAATTTTTAATGAAAAGTTTACCCAAATATTCAAAAACGGAATATATCTTGAGCAGTTCTTATCAGATGACGATGAAATTAAAATACAATCACTCTCTGATACCCAGCAGTTTGTTTTATGCATAATGTAAAAAAAAGAGAAAATTAATTTTAATTTAAGGTCTTCTCCTGATTGCTTCAGCTATTGCTTCATTAATATTTAAACGCCCATATCCATACCATTGACTATATTCGTTTATTCCATCACCATCTAGGTCTTGCCATGCTCCATCTGGATGAATTTGATTAAGGTCAATTTTGTCAGCAGTATTACGAAGAATGTCTCTTACTTCTTCCCAAGTTAAATCCGGTAATACCGAAAGGATGAGAGCTGCAGCTCCTGCGACCGTTGGGCATGAATGGCTTGTACCTCCAAAATCATTAATATAATCATTGGGACCTGAAATAACAGCAGTTCCGGTGCAGTACCTATTTTCAATATCTTTTGAGACAGTGATTAGACAATTACGACGATCGACATCTTGAATCTCTTTTGTCTCTATAGGATTATTACCAGGCCAGTTTAATAATGCATATTCTCTTCTCTTAAAGCCTCTACCATTTTGAACAGAAATTGTTCTTTCTCCTCCTGTTCCTCTTAATTCTTGAGTGTTTATTGTATCAACATCATCGATAGCTGGCCAGTCTCCAAAGCCAGTTCTAGAACAACCAAGTATAGGATCTATTTTCCTTCCTGTTCCTGCCTCATAACAAGTATGGCTAGGAGATACAATATCAATCGTCATACCATACATACTATAATAACTGCGAGTTTCAGCAACGGGTTCTACATTATGATTTCCATTAGGGTCTGCGTGATGGGAACTGCATTGAAGAGTGGGATTAGAATTTATAGACGAACCAACTGCTATTGTTCTTTCATCAGCAGATAAAGGGTTAACATTATCCACTAAAGTATACCCATCGTTACCTATAGCAAAACATAGAATGCATCCTTTTCCATTACGACCTTCAGTCGTAAGAAAATTAAATACATCGCTTAAAATATCATTCTCCGAATTTGGGTTTGCAAGGTCCCAGGAACAAGAGATAATATCAGCACCTTTAGCTAATTGAGCGGGAGATTTAGGATTTGGTGGATATGGAAAACCTGCACTCCAAACCAAAATATCAGCAAGATCTGTACGTGAAACTGCAGCTATTCGTCCTCCAATTAAATGACAGTTTGGAGCAACACCCGAAATTCCAATTCTATTATTATCCATCATAGCAGTCGCTGATCCTGCACTTTGTGTTCCATGATGACCAGGAATTTTATTGGGGTTTTGCTTTTGGTTATTAACAAAATCCCAATTCGCTGTTATTTTTTCAGTCCCATCACTCAATAACCCATTAAGATCAGGGTGCGATGGATCTACGCCATCTTCATCAAGAATTGCAATAGTAATATCAGGATTTCCACCTCTAATTCCTCCTGGTAATGTACTTAGCTGATACCAAGCACCAGGGCAACCAATAACAACTAAATGATTGAGCTCTGGATACAAAAAATCACTTGGGGTATATGCAGTACTTCTAATAAGTTGAAATAAATTTGGTTGAGCATATTTAACCATTTCACTATTATTAATCTCCTTAATAGTATCTAATATCTCATATTTAGGTGCGCCTTCTAATTTGGTTAAAACACCATTTTTGATGTAAGGTAGAATGCGTATTACATTAAGATTGAATTTATTAGTAAATTCCTCTATTTCCTGTTTTGTTAGTTTAGATTTGAAACAGATAACAATTTCATTAGTAATTCCCGAAGAAATTTGATTTTTCTTATAAATCGGAGCTGCTAGTAAAGTTTTTAGCTTGGAAAAACTTTTTTTTATTATTATATTTAGCCGTTTTCGTGTTTCTTCCGGTTCTTCATCTTTCCTTATCAATATCTTGATTAAAAGAGCATCAGGGATAATCTTTTTATTATCATTAGGGAGTATTTCATAATTTATATTACCCTTCTTCAATATATTGACTACTTGTGAAACATCTTTAGCTCCTTGTACAGATAAGACTAATTCTTCAGGGTGAGGTTCAAAATAATAATTCATTCCTGCCATTCTAAAACTCCGCATTTCAGATTTACCAAGCATAACATTAATATAATTATCTCCACTTTTTAATTTTAAATCACAAATTTCTGTTTTAAATTCACTAGGTCCTTTAATTCTAATCTGAAACATTCCAGGTGTGATATTTTCTAGAATATAACGGGATAATTGTTTATTATATGGGATCTTTTGATAATCTCCTTCCAAATCAGATCTTCCTTCAACTTCTGCATCTTTTTCTTTTATAGGTTCATGTTCAGGATTCTGAACTAGTACAACTAATCGAGCTAACTTCTGCATATAAAAAACACCATTTTTTGAAAGTTATTTGATAATATTATTAATGTATAATTTTTATTTCGCCATATAAGTTTAAAATGTAAGTTCTATTATGAGAGCATTCTATTTAACATTTATGTTAAATTTAAATTCAAAGATATAACACTTTAGATTTACTTAATTGAACGAATTCAGAAGAATTAAGAGTAAAAATAAAGTGGTAAAAAAAAAGTTAGTAAAATATAGTAAATTATTTAATTGGGTTATTTTTTTTTACAGCTTTTCTGAACTTTTCAAGCATTTTTCGGGGTGTAACTGTTGGCCTTTCATATCTTTTTAATCTTGATTTTATTCCAAAAAGATATTTTGAAATATCTTTAAGTTTTTCTGTATCGTAACGCATCATCATTGTGATTGTTTCCATTTGAGGAGAACCTCCTCCGTGTACACCTGCAACTTGCATCAATCCCGCTAAATCAGAGACTAGTAGCCCCTCTATTCCTCTGAAGCATCGATAGATGTATTCAGGTTTAACCCTTGGATTTCTCTTTAAATATTTCATAGCAAGATCACCTACTTCTTCAGAAAAGAATGAACCTTCATATGGTAAAGTAGCAACTAAACCTCCAGACAAATCAGCAAGAATTTTATATTCTTCATATATATTTTCTCCAGCAAGTCGACGACCCGCATTTGTTAAAATCTCATCAGGGATTTGTGTTCCTGAAGGGGATTTTTCTGAATGTTTTGCACTTGATTCTCCCGCAGCAAAAACAAGCTCAGCAATTCCAATTATATGAGATAATTTATCTTGTACATGAGAAGCTTTTTCAATTCCATTATATTCTGCAACTAACGCTGCAGCAGAAGCTAAAATTTCTGAAACTGCAGGTTTGCATCCAGTATAAGTGTGTCGATGATAATGAGCAAACATTAGAGCCAAAAATCCAGCATAAGGAGTTTGTCTTGGGTCACCATGGCCATTCATAAATACACGATCATTTGGGACAAAAACATCATCAAAAATGATGAAAGTTTCTGCATCTCCCACGTGTAATCCAGGAGCATCCGCATATTCACCTTTTCTGTAATATGCTGGTCTTGTAAGCAGTTTAACACCTTCCCAATCTCCAGGTAAAGCAAATGCTACAGCATAATCTTTATCTTCTGGGCCCATATATCTGCAAGGAACAACGATAAACTCATCAGCATAAGGTGTATTAGTTATATTAATTTTACATCCTCTAACAACAATACCATCCTCTCTTGTTTCAATAACTCTTAAATATTGATCTGGATCTTCTTGTTGGAATGGTCTTTTCAATCGATCCCCTTTTGCGTCTGTCTGAGCACAACTAGCAACAATGTCTCGGTCTTGAAAATATTCTAGATATTTTAAAAATCTTTTATAATGTTCTGTACCAAGAGCTTGATCCATCTCATATGTAATGATTGATAATGCATTCATGGCATCTATCCCCATACATCGCTGTATACAGCCTCCAACTCGATGACATAAAAATCGAGTCATTTTCTGTTTTTTTAATAAATCGTCTTCACTCTGATGTATGTGGCAAAAACGGTTTATCTTTTTCCCTGTTATATGAGATGTTGCTGTACATAAATCTTCATATTCTGGGTCGCTAGCTCTCTCAAAAGTTTCCTTAATTATATTCATGCCCCCCCGGATACGAGGATCATCTCTACCAACTTTTTCTTCGCCGATATAAATATTCGGCTTCATTTTCTTTAAATCTTCAACATATTGTTCATAAGTACGAATAGTTATTCACTCTTCACAAAATTTTAATTTTTTTAAAATTAACTCATTATAATAAATCGAAAATGAATTATAAATTAAATGTTTAAATTAAAAAGGTCTTAATTTCATTTTTTAATTAATGAGACTATAGTTTTTTATCCTACCAACTCTGGAATTTTTCTAATGAAGATCTCGTTAATTAGCAATTCAATAGCAGGATGATCTTTTAATTCAATCACACGATTAGAATGATAATAATTATTAATTGTTTCCCAAATTTTTCTTGAATTTTTAATAGAATCAACAAATTTTGATAATTTTTGTTTTGCTAAATATGTCTGACCCTTAAATAAGTAACAAACTGAAAATTTATTAACTGATTGCATTAATATTATATAATCGCCAAATTTAGCACGATCAAGCCTTTTAGCAAATAACTCTCCGCTAAATGAATCAAAAGCACTCAAAAAGCCACTTATAAGATCACCCTCAAAATCCCATTCTTTAGTAAAAGAATTTGAGAATAAAGGAAAACCCCCTTCTCCGATAATAAGAAGTAATACAGGTTTTTCATGGGATGGTTCAAGAGGTTTTACAACACCCTTTCCTTGCATCCGGTCTATAACTCCATCAACAGATGCTAGTTTTATGCGTTCTGACATAGGAACATTTTCCTTTTCAAGATTATTCCAAAAATTTAGTTGTTCTAATAAGTTATCATGTTCACTTGAAATTTTTATGGCTAATAAGTTAAGACCATGAATTTCAGCGATCTGTTGAGCTTGTGTTAATAATTGCTCTGCATTTCTGATTTCGGCTTGAATCAAAGCCAATTTCGCTTGAAGTAATTTAATTTCTGCTAACCATAAATATGCATTCTCTTTTTCTGCTATTTTTGAGAGTCGAGAAATTAATGGATTTAATTCATATAGGACTTCAGGATTGTTTGTCATTTCTAATTCTTCTAAAAAAAGTTCACTTAGATTAACCAAGGACATGAGGTATAATTGAGGAGTACTTATCTCATCTTCAGCAATCTGCTTAAGTAATAATTCCGCTTCAGTACGATTCCGAATCCGACCACTATTTTTTAGTACTAATGCTTTTGCTATCATATGCAATTGATCAAAAACTTTACTTTTACTTTTATCAGCAAACTCTTCTAATTTTGCTAAGTTTGTTTCTGCTTGTTTCTGAGAATGTTTATCTAAATCAGTAAGAATTAAAAAGAAAAGTGAACCACTTATTCCATAGGGAGAATTGTATTTCTGTGCAGTTTCAATACTACGTTGAAGATATATTGAAGCTTGGTCGAGATCTCCTTTCATTCTATAAGCTGCTCCAATGCTCATGGTGTTTTCTATAATATCTTCAATATAACCCCCTTCCTCGGCGTGTATAACTGCTTTTTTATAAAATTTTAAGGTTCGATCTATATCCCCTTTCTCTCGATAAATTGCTCCAAGAAGATGTAATAATTTTAATTTTGTATAGATACTAATTTTTTCATTTGCTAAACTTTCTTTCCCTGATTTTAATGCTTGGTCAAATTCACCTTTGCTATAGTAGCTAAGGCCGACCAAATATAAACTAGATGCAATACCCACTTGATTAATTAACCCTTTTTGTATATTCAAACTCTTCATAGCATAATCTAATGCTTCATTGGGATTACTCTTAAAAATGTAAATATTAGCTAAATGACAATAAATACGTGAAATATCAAGTTTTTCCTTAGGATATTCTGATTTCGATAGCCATTCTAAAGCTAATTCTAAGGCTTTATCATGATCGGTATTTTTATGATAAAATATTGATTTAATTAGTAGAAGATCAGCCTCTTTTTTTAAAACTTTTAAGGTTGTTTCAGCAGAGCTAGACCTAAGTAATTTTTCACATTCCAATATGCAATTGTAAGCTTCGTCTATTTTTCCAAAGTATAAAATATGTGCTTTAAGGATGAGAGAATCAATACAATCAAAAATAGTTCCATAATTTTGGCTTAATTGATACGCAGTTTGACCGAGATCTATAGCTAATTTATATTGGTCTTTATAGCAACAAATTTTACCTTTTAAAATAGTTGAAAATAACTGGTTTTCAGATGAAAAATGTTCCTTTTTCTCAAGATCGGATATAATGGTTAGTGAATCTTTAAATTTCGCTTGATAAATTAATTGTTCTACGTTCTCTAATTCTTCCTGCAAATGATTAGACAAAAATCCATTTCCCCCTTACAAAAATACTCACAGAATTCAAATTACTTTTAATAAAGGAATCTTAATGAAAAATAAGAAGAAAATTTTGCTTAAAAGACTTTGTAATAACCTTTTCTTAGATTGAGATTTATTTACTTTAGAACTCAAGAAGATTTATAGGTCTAAATATTAACTTGTTAACCAAACTAAAAATATCAAGTATTCTAGCTGGTTTATTTGTAGAAAAATTTTTTTTATACTCACAATACTCTTCAGGTGATAAGGGATATGGAAATAAACATTTAATGCATGTGTTGTTTTCATCACACCCAGTACAATTCCTGCTTTTCATTTTAACTAATTGCATTTGTTTAATATTTTGTAAAATTTCCTGAAAAGAGATACCAATTTTTCCAATTGGTTTAGAGTACCAACAAATTCGAAATGAATCATCGTTTCCTATAATTACTGTTTCTAAAGTCTGACAATTTGCTTGACATTGTGTCCATCTGCATAATTGTTGAAAATGAGGTAATGGTTTACTATCTAATAAACTTTTGAAAATATCTTTGCTTTTTGAAATCTTTATTAAGAAATTGTAAAGGGTCTTAGTATCAATTCTCTCATAATCTACACTAATTAAATATGGCAAATCACGATACCCTTTAGTATATTCTTCCATTATTCTATAAGTACTTTTTAATTTTATAGGTAAACCAATTAAATCTCCAAAAAGGTCAGCTCTTGCAGATTTTAAAGCGTGAATATTAGCAATATTTTCACGATAATATAATTCATAAAATGATGTAGGAGAAAGTTCATTATATAGAATTTTTCTATTTTTCTCATGGAATTCTTGATATTGTAATTTTTTAGAATAAATTTGTATAATCGGGCCATTTATAACGAGATTTTCTTGTAACCATCTAACTATTGATGGATTTATAATATCAGTATCAATAATTGCATTATCAAAAAAAGGTTTAAGCTTGGAACGTCTTGTGTTTAAAGATAATATTTTTATAATATCATAATCAATTACCCTATTATGTTTTATAGCAGCACATTTTGGTGATAATTTTACTTTATATACATCAAATGGAAAATCATTTTCAGTAAGTATTTTATTATTTTTTCCCATTTGATTAATATTATAACCATATTCCTTATGATTTTGATAAATTGGTGTTCCTTTAAAAATATGAAATATATTATGAGTATAAAAGTCAATATCTAATTTATTAATTAATTTTATAGTCTTTTGAGCATCCTGTATTGATTCACCCGGTAAGCCAACCATTATGCTTACATATACTCTTCTAATTCCTATTTTTTTAGCATAACTTGTCATATGTTTCAGTTTTTTAATAAACTGACGCTCCTTTTCAAAATTTTCAGATTCGATTTTTCTGGGAGGTCTTACTTTCCCTATAGTGTTCAAAACTCTAGGAACGGCACTTTCCAAAGAAAAACCTATCGTAACAAATCCAGCTTGTTTCATCAGATCCAAAATATCTTCATTAACTTTATCACATCGAGTAGTACACAGTAAAGGTATTTTTATATCATTCTCAATTATTGACTCACAAATTTTTTTTGCTCTATTTGGTAAAATAGTAAAGCTATCATCTACTATTGGAACTGGGCCTATAAATTCTTTATATTCATTAATAAACCTAAGTTCATCAATTACTCGATCCACAGAATGAAAAAAAATATTTTTTTTACTCATCACAGCACAATTGCAATAAATACAATTTTGATTACAACCTCTGCCCGTGATAATACCAATCGGAAAAGATTTTGAAATAGGTATTACTTTTGAAAGGTATGGTGAGGGATACTTGTCTATATAATTTGGAATTGAAATATTTGAAAGAAGAATGTTACTTTCTGGATTAATGACAATTTTACCTTCCTTCCGAAAAGTTATTCCATTAATCTTAGAAAGATCCACTTGATTCAAGTTAAAAGAAGAGTCTATCAAATTATTGAGCAGTTCAAGAACAATTTCTTCTCCCTCACGTCTCACACAAATATCTACACTTTTAATTGATTCCAAAATTTCTTTAGATTGCACAGTAGGAGTAGGACCTCCGAAAATTATTATGGTATCTGAATTAGATGCTTTTATTCCACCACTAATTAAAGCACATTGCATAAAATTGGTATCATATACTGTAAATCCAATAACTCGAGGCCTATATTCCATTATTTTCTTTACACATTCCTTAACATTATAAGTATCATCAGAAATGAATTGTTCGACATTATATCCATGTTTTTTTAGATACGCAATTATATATGCTGAACCTAGTTGATGTATAAAATTTGTGAAGTATAAATCGCCACCAGAGGGGAATACCATTAATAAATCAAGAGGTTTTTTAATCATATATATTCTACATTCCTCAGAATAGTGTTTTAAACTTGAAATGGAAAAAGTAAAAATTTAAAAAAAAATGGAAATAAATATATTAATTAAATTTTTAAAGAGTAAAATTATCTACCTATAGTTTCATAATTATCCAATTCATCCAATAGATTCATTATATCTTTCAATTCAGTATCAGTTATTTTATCAGGACCGAATCCGGCAGCCCTAACACATTGAATAAAACAGGTCTCAACTTCTTGTTTTGTAGCATAATTATCCATACAATCCTCAAGACAATCTACAATTTGATTTCCGAGATCTCTACCCCAATTTCTAATAATAAGTTTTCTTGTAGAACTTTTTATACGCCTATCCAAATCTTTTTTCCATGGTTTTGGCATTTTTATCACATCCACTTTTTGGAATTTCGTAATTATATAGTTATAAAAATTAACATTCCTAACTCTATTACGCTATAATATTTTCATTACTATAAAAATATTTAATTTTTTAATCAGATTGCAATAAAAATTTTCAATTTATATTCGACTTTCGATTATATTTTTATTATTTTTTAAAAAAAAAAATTTAATGGAACTCCACACTTTAGTTGAAGTTAATAAATTGCTCGATTTCTGACATTAATTCTATTTTTAATGTCTTCTATTCGTTTTACTTCTTTAAGATAATTAGCGTTATATTTAGCCTTTTTCAAAAGGTTTCTTAATGCTCTTTTTTGTGGTTTCTCCCGTTTGGCAACGACTTCTTCCTCATGTTTCTCCTCTTCCATGGGGAGTTCTTCTATAATAATAATTTCTTCCAAAACAATACTGTATTTCTTTTCATGATCTTTTTCTAGTACTTGCACCATCTTTTTTTCACCTCTTCTTTATTTTAAATTTTTAATTCCAAACCTAAATTTCTCAGGATGATCGCAATAATAACCAAAAGATTGTTTCCATCTTTTTATGGCTCTCTTCTTTTCTATTAAATCTGCTTCCTCATTGATAGAATCGCTTTTTCTATTTTTACCATTTATTCCCTTAAGCGGCGTAGTTACACTTTCTTTCTTCTTTTCCTCTTTAGGTTCTTCCTTATAAAATATATAGAAAAATTCCTTAAAATTGGAAACTGTATTATTTTTACTTTCAGTCAGATTTTACCACCTTTTTTAATATTATTTTTCTTACTTTGGACTTCAATTATAATTAGATTAACTTTTTATTTTTAGTTTACTGTATTGAACTTTGATTGGAATCTTAGACAATATTTGGAATAAATTCGTAAAAGCATCTTAATCCGAGAAGAGATATTAAATCAACAGCAAATAAAATAGTTTATGCAGATTTCGATCCTGATATAGCTATAAATCATAAATTATAACTTGATTCCAGGAAGTCTTTTGATAAAAATATCATTTATGATAGATTCTAATAAAGGATGATCCTTTAACTCCATAACACGATTAGCCTTATAATATTTATTAATCATATCCCACATTTGATCTGCATTTTTTATTCTAATCATAAATCGATTTAGTTTTAGTTTAGCGAGATATGACTGACCCTTAAAAAAATAACAAAAAGAAAATTTGTTAATTGATTGCATGAGTAATGTATAATCTCCAAATTTAGCACGATCGAGCCTTTTTGCGAATATTACTCCACTAAATGAGTCAAATGCTGACAAGAAACCACTTATAAGGTCATTTTTAAAAGGCCATTCCTCTGAGAATACAATTGAAAATAGAGGAAATCCTCCTTCCCCTATAATTAATAATAAAACTGGTATTTCGTGAACTAATTTTGGAGGTTTTATAATGCTCCTCCCTTGCATACGGTTAATAACACTTTCAAAATGGGCAAGTTTAATTCTTTCTACTAAAGGTGCATTTTGTTTTCCAAGATTTTCCCATGTATTTAGATGATCCAGTAATTTGTCATGCTCACTTGAAATTTTCACAGCCAAGAAATTAAGGCCATGAATTTCAGCAATTTGCTGAGCATGAGTTAATAGTTGTTCAGCATCTGTTATATTCATTTGAATCAATGCAAGTTTTGCTTGGAGTAATTTTATTTCTGTCAACCATAGATATGCATTTTGATTTTCTGCTACTTTAGAGACACTCATAATTAATGAATTTAATTCATCCAATGCATCCATACTATTTGTAAGGGATAACTCTTCTAAAAATAATTCACATAAATTGACAAATGATAATAGATACAGTTGAGGTGCTGCAATTTCTTTCTCAGTTACTTGCTTTAGTAGCATTTCAGCCTCAGCATAATTCCGTATACGCCCACTTTTCTTCAAGATTAACGCTTTTGCAATTATATAAACCTGTTTGAATATATAACTTCCTGTTTGAGTTGTAAGCTCATCTAATTGAGACAAATATATCTGTGCTTGCTTGTGAGTATTAAGATCAATATTAATTAAGATTAAATAGAAAAGAGAAGAACTCATTCCATATAGTGATTTAATTTTTTTAGACAATAATAGACTCCGAGTAAAATTTTCTATTGCTTTGTCATGTTCTCCTTTCATTCTATAGATCGCCCCAATTCCTAAAATATTAATAATATAATTTTCTGTATAATCTTCTTTTTCGGCAAGTTTAACTGCTCTAGTATAATACCTCATAGTTCTGTTAATCGCACCATTTTCTTTGTATATAGCACCTAAATTATGTAATGCATCCAATTTTGTCCGAACACTAATTTCTTTAATCATCAAACTCTGCTTGCAAAACTTTAGAGCTTGAAGAAAATTACCTTTACTATAATAACTAAGACCAACTAAATTTAAACTTGTAGCAATACCAACCTTGTTATTTAACTTCTTTTGTATTATTAGACTTTTCTTCGCATAATCCAATGCTTTATTAGGCTCAGATTTATAAAGAAAAATTTCTCCCAATTGCCAATACACACGTGCAAGATCAAGTTTTTTATCTGTTTGTTCATGCAATTTAAGCCACTTTAATGCTAATTCTAATGCTTTATTAATGTCATTACTGATGCGATAAATTATGGATTTTATTAATATTAGATCTCCTTGTAGAACATTAAGTTTAGAGGAAGGTTTGTTTAAACGGTTATCAATTAGATTTTCAGCCTCCATGATATAGTTATAAGCATCATCCAATTTTCCGGAAAATATAATAGATGCTCTAAGTAAAAGAGCGTTTGCAGTTCCTGTAATATTTCTAGACTTTTTGCTTAAATTATAAGCAATTTTACCAATTTCTACGGCCTTCTTGTATCGTTCGCTGTAAACATATGTCTTGCCCTTTAAAATCAGTGCTAAGAGATGTTGATTCGAGCTATTATCTTTTTTCTTCTCAAAATTAACGAGCTTCTCAAGTGCTTGCTTAAAATTGCATTTATATATTAATTGTTCTATGGAAGTTAATTCATCTAGACGTGATTCAAGCATTTTTATAAGCTCCCCTACAGTTTCAGAAAGACTAAAAATAACTTTTAAGAATTTTACATATTTTTTTTTTGAACTCTTTTGAAAAAAGAAGAATAATTTGTTTAAAATATTTTGTAATGATCCTTATTTGAGGTAATCTAGGAATCAACCAAATCCATATCAGCAGATAATGATTTATATTTTACATATAATTCTTTAATAATTGCATTAAAAGCATCAACAACTCCATGACCTGTTTTTGCTGAAGTTAAATAATATCCCAAGAAATTACGTTCTGATACTATTTCCTGAATAGGCGAGGTATCTATTCCAGCTTTCTCAATCAAATCAACTTTGTTCGCAAATAATATTACAGGAATTTCTCCACAAAATTGGATTATATCATCATGCCAATTAGAAATATGATTGAAACTTTCTTCACCAAGATCATTTTCTTCAAGGCTATATACTATAATAGCTGCTCTGCTATTTTTAAAAAACGATGGGCGCAAAAAATTGAAATCATCTTGACCTGCAATATCCCAAAACATTAATCTAATAAGATCTCCTTCAAGTTCCTTTTCAAATTTTGAGAACTGAGCACCTATTGTCTTGATATAATCCTCTTGAAATCGTTCTTGAGTGTACTTTGTAATAAGAGATGTTTTTCCGACTCTTCCATCTCCAACTACTGTAATTTTAAAATTAAATTTTGCCCCAGAGCTACTCATGAGTATGCCTTAACTGATGGTATTAGAGAATATTGTTTAATGTAAGATTAGATTTATATAAATATAAAACTTTGTTTTATTGCTTTAATGATCTACTTAAAAATGATATACAAAAATGGTGAAATTCTAAATAAGACTTTAAAGAAGAAACTCAAAAAAGATTAGAATTAAATATAATCCTATTTAGATAAGAAGTTATTTTTATGATTTTGTTATTAGGTGGGAAATTAGGCAGCACCTCGCCCTTATGAGTTAGAATATCCTGTATTCTATACATTAGAATTAGTAGATTAATATTTCTTGTAAATATTAAGAAATAGAGAGCTCAAAATGTTGTTTGTTTTCCAAACAACTGAGCTCCCCGACAAACCTACAGCCCATCTCTCCCTCAACTGGCCGCCCATGTCTCCCATGTTTTGTCGCGTTATCTCATATGGAAACTTTAAAAAATTCTAATGATGTTAATTAGAACTTTAAATTATAATTAGATCAGATATTATTATATGGTTTTTTGTATTGAATTCCAAATAGACTCCAATAGAAGTTTTGGAATCCATACATTTTTATAGAATTTACTCCTCATTAAACTTGTATAAAAAAAAAAAGAATCATGTTGACAGATACTCACATAATCAATTATCCTCCCAATGAAATTTTAGAACCCCCCTCCAAAATCACTAAACCTAATTTTGAACTAATTATTCTTTGGATGCTGAATAATAATGCATCTTGTTCAAGTGCGAATTTTTTAGAAATTAAAAATTTGGAGTCGAATAAGAAAGTACTAACTAAATCAACATTATATAATTATCTAAAAGACCTAATTGAAGATGGTTATATAACCAAAAGTGATTACAATAAATATCATATTACTCCAAAAGGCAGAGATCGATTTTATGAATTATCTCAGGTTAGATACACAAAAAGAAAATTAAATTTTCCTCCAGAAGTAATACTAAGAAAACGTAACTATAATCATTGGATTCTCTGGATGTTATTTAATAATAATTTTTGTAAATGGGCAGATTTTCTTAATGAACCCCTCAGAATAAATCAGTCTTCATTATCAAAGAATATAAATCAGTTATTAAGCCTAGAATATATAAGAAAAGAAGATAAAGAATATAGAATTACAAGATTAGGGAAAATTGAATATTCAAATATGTTAAGATTGTATGATTTGGACAGACAATCAGTTTTGGAAGAAGAGGGCAAGCGGATTAAGGAGATTACCATTTCGACTATTAATTTCTTCAAGAAATATGATATAAAAGATGAAGATATCAAATTTCGGTTTATAAATAATATTTTAAAATTACCCTTTGAAAAAGTAGAATCCTCTTTAGATGTTGAAGAGGATTTTTATAAGATTTTGTTGTTTTTAGCATTTAATCATCCAGATCAATATCCTTTTTATACTTCTTCAGAGGATTTTTCTAGGAGCTATAATATAAACCATGTTAAACTCAATTTCATCTTACTGCGAATCGTAGAAGAAAATATTTTTCCAATAAAATTTTTTAAATTGGAACAAAATAGGAGTGAGATATATTATTTTCAAGAGAACGAGAAATTAGAAAGAATGCTTAATGCTATTGTGGAAGATCATATTACAAAGTTTTCATATTTAAATAATTTATATGAAGCTACTCCTTATGAAGTATCTCCATTGACAATGGAAAGTACAGTTGCGGCAATTTTAGAGGAAATATGTGTGAATCTTTTTGATAAAGGATTGAAAAAATCATTACGTAAATTCCTTCCAGAGTATATCAATTATTTGGCATATAAGATAGAGAAAGAAAAGAAATTAGTCGATACGTATGATAAATTGGAAGGCTTAATATGGCAAGAAATCCAAGCATATAATTTTGATTCAAACATCAGGAATAGTGATATTAATGAAGCTATTCGTGAAATTGATAAAGCTATTAAAAAAGATCCTAAAAATGTTGATCTATACTATTCTAAAAGTAAAATCCTGTATGATAATGGAGAATATAAAAAAGTTCTAGAAGTTCTAGATAAGATGTTATTAGAATTTCCAAAGGAAGAGAAAAACATTCAAGTGAAACGAGCATATGTCTTTAAAGAAATGAAAGATGTCAAAACTGGATTAAATATTATTAATGATTTACTTGTTAGAAATCCTGAAGACAATGATCTTCTTAATTATAAAGCTTTTTGGTTACAATACTTAAATAGGAAAGCAGAATCTATGAAAACTATTCAAAGTCTTATTGACCGAGCTCCCAATAATGCCACATATCATGATAGCTATGGTGAAATCCTGATGTTCTTTAAGGATTATGAAAATGCAATTGAAGAATTCTTAAAAGTAATAGAAATCAATAGTGATGATTGGTACTTATATCAGACAAACATTAAATTAGGGATTTGTTTTAGGGAAATTGAAAATTATCAGAAGGCAATAGAATTTCTCCAGAAAGGTAAAGAATTGACAGATAAATCTTCTAGTGATCCAGATGAAAAATCAAAATGGCTTGCGATTGCTAATTTATTCCTTGCTGAGATTGAACAATTAAAAGATGAATTTTAAAAAAAAAAGGAAAAAAAGTCTAATTATTTTTTACAAGTTCTTCTAGCTCATCAATTTTATCAGATAAGTATTTAACTCCTTTTTCCCAAAATGTAGGGTCATTTAAATTGATACCAATTTCAGCTAACATTTCTTCAGGTGAAAGCGAACTCCCGATGGAGAGTAATTTTAAATATTTTGGTACAAATTCTTCTTTCTGTTCGAGATATAATTGATAAATTGAAATAACTAGAAGATTAGCCATATTATACGCGTAGACATAGAAAGGAACTTGAAGAAAATGTGGTACTACAAAGCAATAATTTGCATACTCTTCATTAATGTTCTCAATAGAATCTCCAAACATTAATTCTATTTCTTTCACAAATGCTTTTTTATATTCTTCAGTAGTAGGAAGTTTCTTTTCTAACAAGTCATGGAGAACTGTTTCAAATCTATAGAACGCATTTTGCCTATGAGACGTGCTAAAATTCCTTTCAATAAAATTGCATAGCAATAATATTTTTTCCTCTTTAGTCAAATTTGACTCCATTAAATAATCGAAAGTCAAAATTTCATTGAATACCGAAGCTATTTCTGCTACAACAAGAGAAGTTTCAATATTTATAAAATTTTGATTTTGTTGAATATAATATGCATGGAAAGCATGACCAAGTTCGTGAGCTAAAGCGCTTACTGAGCTAACTGTATTCTCAAAATTAACAAAAACAAACCCATATTGTTTTTGTTTTCCATGAGCACAGAAAGCACCTCTGTTTTTTCCTTGTCTCGGTGTTGCGTCTATGTGATTAATTTCAACCATTTTATCTACAATGTTTCTAAAATTAGGGTAAAATTTAGTAACTGAATCTTTTATCAATTCTATTGCTTCTTGATAAGAGTATTTCGTTGTAACTTCTCCTACAGGGCAATAAATATCAGACATATGCAATTCAGGAAGATTTAGAAGTTTTTTTTTGATATTGTAGTATTTTTCAACAATACTATAACTCTCAGTTGTAACATTTCCAAGTACTTCTACAGCTTTATCGCTTACTTCATTTTCTAAGTTTCTTCTAGATATTGGTTTTTCAAAATTCTTTCGTTTACTTTCTAAATCCCAATTTTTTAAGATATTATTGTAAATGTGCGTAAACACCATTTCATGCTCTTTATATTTACTCAGCATAGTTTGTAAAGCTTTATACCGAAGTTCTTTGTCATCTCGATACATATAAGAAAAAATTTCAGCTTCAGTTAATTTCTTCATCTCTCCATCGACTTCAAAATCAAATAAGAAACTGCTTTTTAATTCACTGTAAAGTTTTTGGAATCCACTTACTCCAGTAATGTCTTTCATTAAAATTATTTGTTCTTCTTTTTCTGAGAGTTGATGAGGTTTCTTCAGTCTATTGAACTTTAAAGCATGAATATAATTGTTCAAATCTAGAGATTTAATCAATTCTTCAAATTTAGTATCTGAAATCCTATTTAACTCTAAATCAAAAAACAATAACTTTTCTTGAATCTTCACTTTGAACTCGTCTATTTTAGCATAAAAAGATTTTACCTCATCGTTAAGACTATTAATTCTATAAAGTAATGTAGAATAAGTATCCAGGTAGAATAATTTTTCTAGAATTGATTCATATTCTGTGTAGAATTTTAGAAGTTGACTTGGAGTTAGGGAGGTATCCTCTATCTTTCCTTTGGCATTTTTGTGAAATTTTTCAGCAATATTTTCTAATTGTTCAATATCTTTTTCAATTTGTGGATCAGTTATATCTGTATAATAATCACTCAAATCCCATTTGATGATTTCTTGCATCATAAAAGAGAAAGTAAACAAATATTATTTGAATTTTACTAAGGATTTT
>JBHLLI010000014.1:0-48137 GCA_048885765.1 Candidatus Hermodarchaeota archaeon | reverse complement strand
AATATATAAATTAAAATTGATACTCAGATTTATTCTTTATGATATATAGATCATTATAAATAAAATTTAATTATTACATATAATTAATATAAATATTAACTTCACAAGAAAAAATTTACAATTTAAAATAATTAAATTATTAAATTCTAGAAAACCATTGAAAATTAAGTGTTTTAATACAAATTAATCCAAAAAAAGAAGATGAGATTACAATGAGTGAGGAAAAAGCTGAAAAACCGAAAAGGAAAGAGAAAATCATCGGAATCGACTTGGGCACATCAAATAGTGCTTGTGCTGTATTAACAGGAACAAGTAAACCAGAGATTGTTCCTGCTGCAGAAGGTAGGACTCTTGGAGGTAAAGCCTTTCCATCTTACGTCGCTTTTGATGAGAATGGACGTAAGATTGTGGGAGAACCTGCTCGAAGACAGGCAGTGTCAAACCCCGATGGGACAGTTACCGCCATTAAACGAAAGATGGGAACTTCCTACAAAGCAAAGCTTAAGGTTGGGGATAAATGGCAAGAATTTTCACCAGAAGAAATAAGCGCGATGATTCTTAAGAAAATTAAGACAGATGCTTCAGCCTATTTAGGTGAAGAAGTAAAAAAAGCAGTAATTACTGTGCCGGCATACTTTAACGATGCTCAGAGAACAGCTACTAAAAATGCAGGTGAAATAGCTGGCCTAGAAGTAGTACGGATGATAAATGAACCCACTGCTGCTTGCTTAGCCTATGGTTTGGATAAAGACACAAAAGATAAATTATTGAAAATCTGTGTCCTCGACCTAGGTGGCGGTACCTTCGATATAACCATCATGGAATATGGAGAAGGTGTAGTCGAAGTTCTATCCACTGCTGGTGACACCCAACTTGGCGGGACGGATATGGATAACCAAATAATCGATTGGGTAACCGAAGAATTCAAAAAAAAAGAAGGAATTGATTTAAAAGGTGATAATAAAGCATGGATAAGAATTAAAGATGCCGCAGAAAAGGCGAAGATTGAATTATCTACAACTTTATCGACTACAATCAATTTACCATATATTTCCCAAAAAGAAGGAAATCCTGTTCATTTAACAATGGAACTTACAAGGGCAAAATTAGAACAATTAATAGAACCTACTCTTAAACGACTTGATCCAATTATGCAGAGAGCAGTCTCAGATGCTAAGTTATCAGCTAATAATATTGATAAAGTAATTTTGGTAGGTGGTCCTACAAGGATGCCTTCCGTTCAACAACGATTCAAAAAATTCTTTGGAGGAAAAGAGCCAGAACATTCAGTTGACCCTATGGAATGTGTAGCTATTGGAGCTTCAATTCAGGGTGGAGTTATCGCGGGAGATGTGGAAGATTTATTACTTTTAGACGTTACCCCGTTATCTTTAGGCGTTGAAACCTTAGGTGGAGTATTCACTAAATTAATTGAACGAAATAGCACAATTCCTACAGAAAAAAGTCAAGTTTTTAGTACTGCAGCTGATAATCAACCCGCAGTCACAATTAACGTTCTTCAAGGAGAAAGAGCTATGGCAAAAGATAATATATCACTAGGAATGTTTCATTTAACCGGTATACCTCCTGCTCCTCGTGGTATTCCACAAATAGAAGTTAAGTTTTCAATCGATGCTGACGGTATTGTTCATGTTACCGCAAAGGATTTAGGAACGGGAAAAGAAACTGGGATTACAGTCACAGGTGCTCAAGGATTAACTCCGGAGGAAATTAAAGAAAAAGTCCAAACTGCTGAACAATTTGAAGAGGAGGATAAGAAAGTAAGGGAGTTAGTTGAAGCAAAAAACAATGCTGACTCAATGATTTATCAAACCAGGAAATTAATGGAAGATAATAAAGATAAAATCCAAGATAACGAAAAGAGCGAAATTGAGGCCGCAATCGCATCATTAGAAGAAGATATTAAGACTGATGATGTGAACCGAATTAAAATGGGAATAGAAAATCTTCAAAAATCTATGTATAGTTTTTCTCAAAGAATTTATCAATCTCAAGCTCAAGACCAAGTGTATCAACAAGCAGCAGAACAAGCTCAGCGTGCGGCGGGTGGTATGGGTGGTGTACCTCCTGGCGGAATGGGAGGTGCTCCTCCAGGTGGTGTTCCTCCAGGTGAAGCTGGTGCCGGTGGTGCAACATACAAAAAAGAAAAAGAAGAAGAGAAGAAAAAGAAAGTTGTTGACGTCGATTGGGACGAAGATTAAATATTTTATTTATTTCTTTATTTTTAAATAATATACTAATTTTTAAGATTCACATTACAATTTTAGAACCTAAATAAATCCATAATAACCCTTGAAATGGAAAAAGATATAATAATGGATAAATCATTATTGGAATTATCTTCAATGTTCGAAACTTCCAGATTAATATTAAGAAAGTATGAGAAAGGAGATGGGAAGGAATTTTTTCAGTTGTTAGAAACAGGTAACAATCGGGAGGATCTTATAGAGCATATTGCTGAAGCCACATCGATAAAGTCAGAAGAAGAAGCTGAGGTTAGGATTCAAGAATTATCCAGTGATTGGCTTGAACAAACGAGGTTTGTAATGGGTATTTGGTTAAAATCATCTAATAAATATGTTGGACAAATTTGGATTGAGCCTAATAAATGGGAAGTACCCTCATTTGAACTTGGTTGGTATTTAGATCAATCATTTCAAGGACAAGGAATCGCAACTGAAGCAGCTAAAGCTAGCATTAAATTTATCTTCGAAAATCTACAAGCTCATAAGATCATCGTAATAACTAGAGATGACAACGAAAGGAGTTCTAAGTTGGCAGAACGATTAGGATTTCATAAAGAGGGTCACTTGCGAGAACATAGTGTTAAAAAAAATGGTACTCGAGTGGGTCTTCTTTATTATGGGATTCTAAAAAATGAATGGAAGGAATCACTATAGTATGAAAATATATTATAGGTGTAATTATAAATATAGAAGATTTTTTAAAACATAATCAATGAGTTCTGTAAAGTTCCCGAAGGTACTTTCATAATATCACTGTTTTTTTATATTTTTTATATCAATTTTTTGAAAATCTACAATCTAATCTATGGGTAATTCAATTATAAAAGTTGCTCCCTTATTTAACCCTTCAGATTCAGCCCAAATTTTCCCTTTGTGCATTTCAATGATTTTTTTTGCAAGATATAATCCTAATCCCGGACCTTCAATATCAACATCATAATTTTTACCATATCTTTCAATTTTTCCAAATTTTTGAAAAATTCTCTGTAATTCAGTCTCAGAAAATCCTATACCTGTATCTTTTATTATAATCTCTACATTTGTTTTTGTTTTCTTTAAATTGATTGAAACTTTACCTTTTGGAGGTGTATTTTGTATAGCATTAGATATTATATTTTTTATTACTTGATTTATTTTATTTTTGTCAATATCAATAAATACTTTTTCTTGAAGATCACATTCTAATGATAATTCTCTTTTATCAGCTAGAGATATTAAATCATTTACGCATTCATTAATAAGTTTCCCGATATCCTCCCTTTCTCTCCTAAAAGATATACTTTTTGACTCCATAAGCGAAATATCTATTGTGTTTTTAACTAAATTTTCTAATCGCTTTCCTCCTTTATATATAATTTCAATGAGTTGTTTCATTTCATTAGTATAAACTCCTTTATATAAGTTTAAGAATAATTCAGCTGAGCCTAAGATGGTAGTTAGTGGTGTCTTTAATTCATGCGAAGCTCTTGTAATCAATTCATTTTTTATATCATCAAGTTCTTTAAGTTTAATAAGTTCTTTCTCAATTAAGCTTTCTGCCTTTTTTACTTCAGTGATATCTTGGGCTATAGAGAGAATACATGGTTCATTTCCCACCTTAATAGTTGATGCCTGAAATAAAACCCATAATGAGCTACCATCTTTTCTTTTTATTTTAAATTCTTCAAAATTGTTTTGTTTCCCTAAAGACAAATCTAAAATTCTGTTTTTAATTATTCCTATTTGATCTGAGTTAAATAATCCAAACTGATAATAATATTTTCCAATCACTTCATTTTTTCCAAATCCAAATATTTTTTCAGCAGCAGAGTTAATGTCTAAGACAATTCCATCTATATTGGTTAACATAATTGCTTCTGGTGAATTCTCAAATAATCTTCTATATTTTTCTTCTGATTCCCTTAAGTGTTGTTCTACGATTATGCGTTGTGTAATGTTTGTAATCACTGCAAAACTCCCAATGTAATTTCCATCATCATAAAGTGGTTTTGGAGCCATGATTGTGTAAACTTTTTGTCCGTTTTTCTGATTCCATACGAGTTCATAAGGTTCTGCTTCTCCCTTTCTTCGTTTGCTTATTTCATATTCTACTATTTGTTGACTTTTTCTATTAAGATAATTGAAGACATGTGTGCCAAGAAGCTCATCATAAGAGTATCCTATCATCTTACTAAAACTTATATTACAGTATGTAAAACAATTATTCTCATCAATGATAGCTAACCCATCAGTCATAGTTTCAACTAATGTACGGTATCGTTCTTCACTTTGTCGAAGTTTTTCTTCTATTTGTTTTCTTTCAGTAATGTCCATTATCATTGCCATTTTAGAAATTGATCCATCAGGATGATTTATTGGAGTATTTACTACATAAAACCAGTGATTATCTTTAGGACTTTGCACTTCCCATTTCACTGTCTCTCCACTAAATACACGGTCATTAACACACCAAGAACAAATATCATCAAGATTGTGTAAAGCTTTATAACATAGTCCACCCGTTCCGTCATACCCAGTTCTTCGTATAAAATTTTCATTCATAAATTCAACAATATAATCTTGAGAACAAATATAAATTAATCCATCAAACGCGTTTACAATAGCAGAATATTTTTGTTCAGACTCTTTTAAGTTCAATTCTGCTTTTTTATATTCCGTTATATCATTAACAATATTGAGGAGGTAAAGCTTGTTTTTAATGGTAATTTTACTCAAGGAAAACAACCCTAGTTTAATTTTTCCAGATTTTGTTCTAAACCTTACCTCATGGTTAGACAAGCTTCCCTTTTTTTCAATAATTCTTATCAATTCATCCCTTTGGCTTTCCTCGACCCATATATTTAACTCTTTTGATGTTTTTCCAATGGCTTCTTCTCTAGTAAACCCTAAATCGCTTAGAAACACATCATTGACTTCTATAAATCTACCATCTTCGAGAGAACTTATACTCATGGATAAAGCATTACTATTAAAGGCATTAAAAAATATTTCTTCTGATTCTTGTAATTTTTTTGTCCTGTCTTCTACTCTTTGTTCTAATTCTAAATTTAATTTTTTTAATTTTTCTTCAATTTCAATTAATTTATGGACGTCATGAAGTACTCCCCTTATCCCTACTATTTTTCCTTCTTTATATATAGGCCTTGAATGTACCCTCCCATAAAAAAAAGTTCCATCTTTTTTTTGAAAAGTATAAATCTCTGGCTCAATTAACTCTCCTGAAAAGAATCTTTTTGCGTTTCTGATTAATTTTTCTCTTTGTTCAGGTAGAACAAATTGAATCATACTCATTTTCCCTATCACTTCATCTTTTTGATAACCAAAGTTTTCATAACCCACAGGATTAACATAAGATAACTTTCCACTTTTATCAATCTCATAGATAATATCTGGTAAAAATTCAGCTATGTCCTTATATTTTTCTTCTGATTCTTTTAATTTTTGTTCTATTCTCTTCCGTTCCGTAATATCCTCAGAAAGAACTATGACTAAATCAGGGGGGATATAACTATAATTAACAGATATGAATTTTTCTTCTATTGAAGTGGGACAAATAGATTTAATTTCCTTGAAAACATTACCTTGAGAAGAAGCACATCTATGAAGTCCTTCATAAAATTCAAATTGATCTTTATAAATTTCTGAAGCTTTTCTTCCTAAATCGTTTTTAATTTGACCATTTGTAATTTTTTCAGCTGAAATATTATATTCAATTAAGATTAAATCTTCTCCATATATTTTCCAAACATATGAAGGAAATGGTAAACCTTTAAATAGAGTTTCAAACTTCTGCTTTGAAATTATTGGTATATCGCCTGCATTTGTCAGCTTTATTCACTTTTTTTAAAATTCTTATCCCACTTATAAAACTATATAGTTAAAATTTAATATCCAAAATAATGGAAGTAATAGTTGTATTTAATAATTTGGTAAAATTTTGAATTTGCTAGAACAAAAACAACACAAAAAAAGAAGCAAATGTTTTATTACTTAACGAGTTCTTTATGGAAATTTGATTTTTGGTTTTCTTATACATATTTTTACTATATATAGATTTGTCAATAGTATCCCAAATACTTTAAGTCGGAATAAATATCCTCAAAAGAAATGTTAAATACACTTTGTTAAGAAATAAATTTAATCAATTAAAATTAAGATAGATTATTTAAGATATGGTCAATGAGTTCTGTAAAATTTCCAAAGGTAATTTCATAGTAGAAATCAGGTTGTGTTCGTACCTCTTCGCTTGCATGGCCCGTTTGGTCTAGACTTAATGCTGAAGTTATACAAATGACCAGTTTACTATTCGGGAGAGCATAATATGTAGGAAATTCCATAATACCATCTCCTCCACTTGTAGTTCCATAAATAGTAGCAAATCCCGTTTGTTTGCAAAAGAGAGTAAAAGCTTCAGCTACGGAGTAAAAAAAATCATCAGTTAATAAAATTATTTCACAATTAAAAATAATCTCATAAATAGGTGTTATGGTATGTTACTTTTTTGATATTTATAAAAAAATTTAATAAAAAATAAAAAAAATTAATTTGGAATTGTGTTTTACTACTTCTTTTCATCTGTATGAATTACTATTTGTCCTCCTTGTAGAATTCCATATGGATCATATCCTGCTTCATGAAAAATCAGACCATATTTATCTAAGACTTTGATCTGGAAGACATCCTGTCCTCCATCTTTATCTTCATCCCAAACCTCGACAGTCATCCTGTAATTTCCCTCATCCCAGACTAATTCGCCTGTGATTGAATTGTACTTCTGAACAGTACATTTCGCCTCGAAAATAGAATAATTTTCCGCTCTGATAATTGCCATTCCTAACCAAGCATTTGCTTTAACAATATACTGCCAATCACCTTCTCGATATACATAGATCGCTTGACCTTTTGGAAGCCCGTTTTTCTTATACTTTACATTGAAGCCAAAGTTGCCTTTATTTCCTTCTGTATCCCAAATCCATCCTCCACCTGTGACAAAGTCACCTATAGGCTCATAAATTATGAGGGGGGCTAAGTCGGATGGGATTCCATCATAATAATGGTTTAACCCAGGACTGAAGATTACTTGAACAAGATAACTATTCTCTTGAAATATTTGATCAACATCAACTGTAAAAAATCCTACACCATCGATTTCTGTGATTCCAACCTGATATGGCCCATAAGTTTTAAGTATAGCCATTGTATCAGAGTAGAGTATAAATGTCACATAAATATTGGTAAGATCGCCCCAATACCCATCTACATCATCAAAGACAGTTACTCTTAGTGTAAATGTCTCTGCATCTAAGGGTATTACGGTGGACCCTGTATAGGACAGATAAGCATATTCTTTCTCTATGATAAATTCAGCTGAGTCTGAATCAGAAAGATACATTTGATCTCCAGCAAACAAGGCAGATACAGTATAAACCCCACCTTGCTGATCGAGAATAAGCTCAACACTGGCAACTCCATTAGAATCTGTTACAGCGGAAATTGTTTGAGAACCGATTGTGAATTCTATTAGTTTACTGGTAATTGGATCTTGTGTGGCAATGTCAAGCAGTTTAGCTTCAAGTAAAACTGGATCAGAATAATTTCCAGTTACTTCTCCAATGTATGTGAGCTCAACTGCATTGACAATAAAAGTCTCTGATGAGTAAGCTTCAATATTGCCGGCGTGATCGATGCTTCGATAATTGATAGTGTGCGTGCCGATAAGATTAATAGTGAATGGTACTGTATAAGTAACCCATCCATTTGGATCAGTTGAATCAATTTGATATTGGGTAATGGCGACACCAGAACCGAATGGATTGTCCTCTGCGGTCAAAACAAATTGAGTTGTAGTGGAAACATAATATGGAGGTATCTCACCGAAATATATGTCATAGGTAAGTGTAGTTGTTGGAGGGATTACATCCATAACTTCAATTGTTAAAGTATCTGAACCAACACCACCATCATCATCTATTACAGTAAGAGTAACTGTAAATACGCCATATGCGATATAAAGATGTGAACTTGTATCAGATGGAGGAGAACCATCTCCAAAGTCCCACAGTAAAGTATGAGTGTCAGCTGTGCCTAAATCGGTAAAAGTTCCAATAAAAGTAGCTGTTTCTCCCTGAATGATTGTTTGATCCAGTCCCGCATCGACAATAGGATCCACATTGTAAACGGTTGTTATAGTTGAAGCAGTATTAGTACCTAAATCATCATCTATTATAGTCAACACAATAGTATACTCATCAGATGAAGTACCACTTGGATTATCATCTACATAAAGATGAGTTTCAGTAAATGAGGTGGTCCCTGCAAGATAGTTAAATGTATCAATTGATCCATCACCCCAGTTTACTATTAGAGTGAAAGAATCCAGTGGACTGGGATCACTAATTGTACCAGATAATGTGCTTTCACTTCCCTCATTAACAGATGTAGCACTCAGATCATCTAGAGTTGGTGCTACATTATTCACTATTACTGTGAGGCCAATTAATTCCCCATCAAATAGGGCATAACTATCAACAGTAGAGTCAATAGCATTAGCAATACTATATTCTATTGTAAAAATACCACTTGTTTCTGCAATCCAGCTCCAATATTCCCAAGAACCATCACTAAATGATCCAACAGTTAAGCAATCTCGATACCAAGGTACAGCAACTTCATTTCCATTACTATCAAGGATTCTTACTCTCGCATTATCATTATAAACTATGTAGAAATAACCATCGTCATAAATATAATCATTGTTATCAAATGCAGCCCATCCAGAGACCATCTGCCCTGCTGTTAATGTAATGGTATAGGTTATACTTGTATACGAGCCAGGACCATCAGTTTTTAAGAGTGCAAAATAGTTTCCATCAACGGGATTGTACGTTGTTGCACTATCATCTTCATCCACATAATAGGGATAATTATAAGGATTATTCAATGGGCTATAATGTGAGGTAACCACACTAGCAAAAGCCCCAGAAGGTATATCCAATATCCATTCACTGAGATCACCTGATTCAAACCCCAGCGCATTTAGGGGAGTACCATAAGTACCATCTTCATCGCTAGCTACAGCAGATATTATAAGAGTATCAGGCCCATCAGCATATATATGAGTTACCGATGAGGGATTAGCTATGATTGTGTCAATATAACCATCTCCCCAATTTATAATCCATTGAGAAATGGTATCGTCACCAGGATCATATGAATTTAAATGGAGTGTGTAAATTGATCCTTCATCTACTTCCGAATCTCCTGATATAGTTAAAATTGGTTCCACATTATTTACAATAACTGAAAGACTTATTGATTCCCCATCAAATAAAGCATAACTATCAACAGTAGAATCAACAGCATTAGCAATACTATACTCTATTGTAAAAATACCACTTGATTCCGCAGTCCAGCTCCAAAATTCCCATGGACCATCGCTAAACGATCCAACAGTTAAACAATCTCGATACCAAGGCACAGCAACTTCATTTCCATTACTATCAAGGATTCTTACTCTCGCGTTATCATTATAGACTATGTAGAAATAACCATCGTCATAAATATAATCATTGTTATCAAATGCAGCCCATCCAGAGACCATTTGCCCTGCTGTTAATGCAATGGTATAGGTTATACTTGTATACGAGCCAGGACCGTCGGTTTTTAAGAGCGCAAAATAGTTTCCATCAACGGGATTATACGTTGTTGCACTATCATCTTCATCCACATAATAGGGATAATTATAAGGATTATTCAATGGGCTATAGTGTGAGGTAACCACACTAGCAAAAGCCCCATAAGGAATATCCAATAACCAACCACTAAAATCACCTGATTCAAATCCAGAGCTATAAGTACCATCTTCATCACTAGCTATAGCAGTTATTATGTAAGCATTTGGGCCATCAGCATATATATGAGTTACTGATGAGGGATTACCTATAATTGTGTCAATATAACCATCTCCCCAATCTATGATCCATTGAGAAATGGTATCGTCTCCAGGATCATATGAATTTAAATAGAGTGTATAAATTGATCCTTCGTTTACTTCGGAATCTCCTGAAATCATCAATGTAGGAGCCACATTTTCTACAGTTACCGTTGTTGTACCTGTCCCAACCCCACCATCATCATCAGATACAGTTAAAGAAACAACGTAGAGATTGTCGTCAATATATTGATGAGTCTCGGAAAATGTTGTAGTTCCCGCGGAATAGGTAAAGGTCTCTAATGGAGAACCATCACCCCAATCTACAGTTAGAGTAAATGTATCGAATATTCCAGGGTCAATAATTGTACCAGATAGTGTGCTAAAGCTTCCCTCATTAACAGAAGTGGCACTTAATCCGCTAAGTTCTGGTGCTATATTATAGATTATTACTGTAATTGTGTCAGTATACATACCACCATCATCATCTTCGAGATAAACCCATAATGTATACACACCATCTTCTAAATATTGATGAGTTTCGGAAAATGAAGTAGTACCTGCGGAATAGCTAAAGGCCTCAATTGGAGAACCATCATCCCAATCTATAGTTAGAGAAAATGTATCCAATATTCCAGGATCAATAATAGTACCAGATAAGATACTAATGCTTCCTTCATTAGTATAAGTTGCACTTAACCCACTAATAACCGGTGCTACATTACTTACTGTTATGGATATGGACTCAGTATAGGTTCCTAAATCGTCATCTTCGAGAGTTACCCAAATAGTATAAACTCCATCATCAAAATATTGATGTGTTTCGGTAAATGAAGTAGTCCCTGCGGGATAGGTAAAAGTATCTAATGAAGAACCATCACCCCAGTCTACGGTTAATGTAAACGTATCTAAAATTCCTGGATCAATAATAGTGCCATAGAATGTGCTAAAGCTTCCCTCGTTAACAGAAGTTGCAGTTAATCCACTAATTACTGGAGCTACATTATAAACTGTTATAACAGGATTCAGATATATTAATTTAACTTGTAAATTCTCAACAGTAGCTTCATAAGAAGGGATTTCTAAGAAAAAGTGGTTTATAGATCGAACAGTAATTTTAAATCGCATAGAACCGTCTTCCCTATAAAATTCATCTGAATTATAATATGGAACTGAAATACTCGGCCAGAAAACTTGCCAATATAAATTAACTTCTCCAACATTGTTATCCCAAATTAAATACCAGTTTCCATCATCTTTTAATATATATAGCTCTATAGAGCCTTGATCATCCCCTAAATTATTAAAACCAATTTTAGTTCTGACTTCAAAAGAATATGGCGCTCCAGTTAGTTGAAAATAAGGATTATTAATGTCGAAATAAAAACTTCCTCTAACTTCTTCTTCAAATGGTTCTCCCATAACGTGGACATATCCATTACCCATATCGTCACCTCCATGGTCAAATATAATACCCACATTATATTCGGCATTATAACCTAGATAGGAAGCATATAAATTAATTGGTGTAACTTGTGGAGCATTAATACCTCCGTCGTCATCTTCTATGGTTATTTCAAGAGTATAATCATCAGAAGATGTACCACTCGGATTATCATCTAAATAGAGATGTGTTTCAGAAAAGGAGGTCGTACCTGCGGGATAATTGAATGTTTCGATAATACCATCTCCCCAATTAACCGTTAATGTGAAAGTATCCATTGGACTGGGATCACTGATCAACCCCGATAACGTACTTATACCGCCTTCATTAACAGAGTTGGCAGTCAATCCACTAAGTGTTGGTGCTACATTGTTTACGGTAACAGTCATAATATCTGAATCTGTACCCCCATCATCATCAGATACAGTTAAAGAAACAACGTAGAGATTGTCGTCAAGATAACGATGGGTCTCGGAAAATGTTGTAGTTCCCGCGGAATAGGTAAAGGTCTCTAATGGAGAACCATCACCCCAATCTACAGTTAGAGTAAATGTATCGAATATTCCAGGGTCAATAATTGTACCAGATAGTGTGCTAAAGCTTCCCTCATTAACAGAAGTGGCACTTAATCCGCTAAGTTCTGGTGCTATATTATAGATTATTACTGTAATTGTGTCAGTATACATACCACCATCATCATCTTCGAGATAAACCCATAATGTATACACACCATCTTCTAAATATTGATGAGTTTCGGAAAATGAAGTAGTACCTGCGGAATAGCTAAAGGCCTCAATTGGAGAACCATCATCCCAATCTATAGTTAGAGAAAATGTATCCAATATTCCAGGATCAATAATAGTACCAGATAAGATACTAATGCTTCCCTCATTAATAGATGTTGCACTTAATCCGGTAATTTCTGGTGCCGCATTATAAATGTTAGCTGTGATTTCTTCTGTATATATGCCGCAATCATCATCCTCTAGGGATACACTTACAGTATAAACACCATTATCCAAATATTGATGCATTTCACCAAATGAGGTAGTCCCTGCTGGGTAGTTAAAGTTCTCTATTGGAGAACCATCACCCCAGTCTACAGTTAAAGTAAACGTATCTAAAATTCCAGGATCAATAATAGCACCAGATAATGTGCTAATGCCTCCCTCATCTATAGATGTGGCGCTCAATCCACTAATAGTTGGTGCCACATTGGAAACAGTTATGATGGGACTTTGATATTTCAGTTTTACTCGTAGACCCTCAATATTAACTTCACAAAAAGGGGGGTCAATAATAGGTAATTGGGTCACTGATAGCCCAATAACTTTGAATTCCATAAAACCATCGTCTCTATAAAGGAAAGGTGAATCGTAGGTCCATGATAAATCCCATATTGAATTATAGACAGAATATCCTTGCCAAATTTGAAACCAATCTCCAAAATCAGTCCTTGCGAGTAACCATACATATCCCTCTTGTAAATAACTTCCATGTGTGTAGAGTCTAATACTACATCTAATTTCATATGAGACTGGTGCACCAGCTACTTGATAGTAGGGATTACTAAAACCAAAGTAAAGGCTTCCCATAGTTTGGGTACTATCCATATCATATTGATCTCCGATAATCTGGAAATAACCATCACCCATATTGTTTCCACCACAATCATAATCAGCAACATTTTCCAGGGGAGCAAAAAATTGATAGAAGGCATAAATATAGCTTGTTGTTACAACTGGCAAACCAATACCACCATCATCATCTTCTATTGTCACTTCAATAGTATAATCATCAGATGGTGTACCACTCGGATTGTCATCTAAATAGAGATGTGTTTCAGAAAAGGACGTCGTACCTGCTGGATAATAAAATGATTCAATTGACCCATCTCCCCAATTAACTGTTAATGTGAAAGTATCAAAGGGACTAGGATCACTGATCAACCCCGATAACGTACTTATACCGCCTTCATTAACAGAGTTGGCAGTCAATCCACTAAGTATTGGTGCTATATTGTTTACGGTAACAGTCATAATATCTGAATCTGTACCCCCCTCATCATCAGTTACAGTTAATGTAATAGTGTATATTCCATTGTCTTCATATATATGACTTGGAGTTAAAGTTTCTGATGTTGTTCCACCATCTCCAAAATCCCACAGAATCGTGTGAAAGTCTAGTTCATCCGGATCAGTAAAACTTCCACTAAAAGTAACTTGCTCACCTTCATTTACAGTTTGATCATAACCGGCGTCAACATCAGGAGCATCATTCACCGCAATAACAGTAATGATCACTGTAGCAGTGTCAAAGCCGCCCATTCCATCAATTATCATATAAGTAAAGGAGTCTGGACCATTATAATTAGCATAAGGCGTATAAACAATTAATTCTCCATCCAGGATTACAGAACCATGCAAGGGAGCTCCAACTGAATCAATTACGAGGAAATCGCTTTCAACATCTATATCATTCGCCAGGACATCAATATTAACAATATTATCCTCATTTAATACTGCTGAATCATCGTTAGCTACAGGAGCGCTATTTGTCGGATTAGCATCCTCACCATCCAACCATCCATCATTATCAGTATCTGGATCTAAAGGATCGGAATTATAAACATTTACTTCCTCGCTGTCATTTAAACCGTCATTATCGGTATCCCAAGCAAGAGGATTGGTCATATAAATATTTACTTCTTCTCCATCTAATAATCCATCATTGTCCGAATCAGGATTCAAAGGATCAGTTCCGTGAATATTAATTTCATCATCATCACTTAAACCATCTTCATCTGAGTCGATAACCCATAATATTATATCAAGACGCTGAGCTCCATAATTTCCTACTGCTATATCATTATATCCATCATTATTGGCATCTCCTATAAAAATTCCTATAGGTGCACCTCCTAAATATATTCTTTCATAACCCTCCCAATTATTCTTATCCGGATTCCATAACAATAATGAAATATCACCGCCACGCTCATTAGCAGTCACAATATCATTGTATCCGTTGTTATTAGCATCTCCCACGAAAATATCACCCATATTATGATAATCTGAGCCTAAAGGCATTCTAACTTCTGGTTTCCAATTAGCCAATAAAGGGTCCCAAATTAATACTGAAACATCATTACTGAGATAATTAGCTGTTACAATATCATTATATCCATCATTATTAGCATCCTCTACAAAAACTGACGAAGGATTGACACCAACATTTCTTGTAATTGCCGGATCCCAATCCCCAGTAGCGGGATTAAAGAGAAGAATCGAGACTATTTCAGGAACAGGATTTGGGGTTATAATATCGTTATACCCATCATTGTTTGCATCACCTACAAATACTTTCCTTGGCGAATCTCCAGCTGATCTATATATTGGTGAATCCCAATCATTTGTACTTGGATTCCATAACACAATTGCTACCAAATCATTATTAGGAAGGTTTGTAACAAGATCATTATATCCATCGTGATTAGCATCCGCTATAAATCCGAACTGAGGTGCATCACCAACAGTTATTCTAATTTGTGAGTCCCAATCCCCTAAGGTTGGATTCCACAATAAAATTGAGAGGTCATCACTAAGCGGATTAGCTGTTACAATGTCATTATACCCGTCATTGTTTGCATCACCTATGAAGGTACTGGTTGGACGAGTTCCAACTGATTTTATTATTTGCGGAGACCACTCACTCAAAATAGGATCCCACAGGTGTATTGATACTGTATGTTCCCAAAAATTAGTATTTATAATATCCTTATACCCATCATTATTTACATCACCTATGGATGTTCCCCGCGGAGCATTACCTACTGGTATTGCGATTGGATCTGCCCATCTACCTGGCACTACTGGCAGCCATAATAATATATCAAGACGTTGACCTCCATAATTTCCTACTGCTATATCATTATATCCATCATTATTGGCATCTCCTATAAAAATGCCTATAGGTGCACCTCCTAAATACATTCTTTTATAACCCTCCCAATTATTCTTATCCGGATTCCATAACAATAATGAAATATCACCACCACGCTCATTAGCAGTCACAATATCATTGTATCCGTCGTTATTAGCATCTCCTACGAAAATATCACCCATATTATGATAATCTGAACCTAAAGGCATTCTAACTTCTGGTTTCCAATTAGCCAATAAAGGGTCCCAAATTAATACTGAAACGTCATTACTGAGATAATTAGCTGTTACAATATCATTATACCCATCATTATTAGCATCCTCTACAAAAACTGACGAAGGATTGACACCAACATTTCTTGTAATTGCTGGATTCCAATCCCCAGTAGCGGGATTAAAGAGAAGAATCGAGACTATTTCAGGAACAGGATTTGGGGTTACAATATCGTTATACCCGTCATTGTTTGCATCACCTACAAATACTTTCCTTGGCGAATCTCCAGCTGATCTATATATTGGTAAATCCCAATCATTTGCACTTGGATTCCATAACACAATTGCTACGAGATCATTATTAGGAAGGTTTGTAACAAGATCATTATATCCATCGTTATTAGCATCCGCTATAAATCCGAACTGAGGCGCATCACCAACAGTTATTCTAATTTGTGCGTTCCAATCCCCTAAGGTTGGATTCCACAATAAAATTGAGAGATCATCACTAAGCGGATTAGCTGTTGCAATGTCATTATACCCATCATTGTTTGCATCACCTATGAAGGTACTAGTTGGACGAGTTCCGACTGATTTTATTATTTGCGGAGACCACTCACCCAAAATAGGATTCCACAAGTGTATTGATATATTATGTTCCCAAAAATTAGTATTTACAAGATCATTATACCCATCATTATTTACATCGCCTATGGACGTTCCTCGCGGAGCATTACCTACTGGTATTGCGATTGGATCTCTCCATCTACCTAAAGGTGATGCTCCTATTGATGGACTATAGGTTTTATCATCCGTTATAACTACATTCTTTAACGATAAGATTACTAAAATAGCAATCAGTATTGAAAAAATTACTCCTATTAAAACATTAGTTTTTTTCATTAAATTTCACCTTATAAAAAACAGTACAAAATTGTACGGTTTAGAAATAAGTCAATGTGATATTTAAACTATATGTTTTATTCAACCTCCATCGATTTGCTTGCTGTTTTATAAAACAACAACAGAAATTAGAAAACAAAAAGAACGTTAAAATCGGAATAAAATAAGCGTATACCTATTTCAAAACCTAATATTTCTAAATTTTTAATTTAGACATTATAAACACTCTGAAAATCAATTCCAATTCCTGATCCCGATAAAACCATATTATTTCCATCAATACAAATAATGTTTAATTATTTATTTACACTATTGTCAAGAATTCGTTTTATAATATTGTCAATTGTATAATATAATTATGCAAAATGAATTATCTTGTTTAATTTGGAGATTTCCCTAAATAATTAAAGGAATTTGAAGAGAATTAAGTAATAAAACGTTTATTAAAGAAAAAATTAAATTTTAGAAACAATTTTAATTACTTGAGTTTTAAACAAATTTCATTATACTAAAGGACTAAAGAATCATGAGCTCTAAAAAACGAGACTACTATGAAGTACTTGGTGTAAGTAAGGATGCGAGTTTAAATGACATCAAGCTTGCGTATCGACGTTTAGCCAGAAAGTTGCATCCTGATTTAAACAAAACCGATCCTCAGGCAAAAGAAAAATTTATAGAACTCCAAGAGGCCTATGAAGTCTTAAGCGATGAGCAGAAAAGGCAAAATTATGACAGATATGGATTTAGTGGAGTACACGTTGATATGAGTGATTTTTTTAGTGGCGGTATTCCAGGTATTGATGAGCTTCTTAGAAGTATTTTTGGTGGATTTGGTTCTTTTGGTGGATTTGATGATTTTGGTTTTGGAGGTTTTGGTTCAAGATCAAGAAGAAGAACTGCTGCTCCTCGCAGAGAAGTGGGACAAGATTTAGAAGATCATATTGAAATTACTTTTGAAGAAGCGATGTTTGGGGTAAAAAGAGATATCCCTATAGAGAGATATACTCCTTGTGATGAATGTGAAGGAACAGGAGCAGAAGATCCTAATAGTATAAAAACTTGCCCAGAATGTCAAGGAGCGGGACGAATAAGAAAAATGTCACAATCTGGTTTTGGTACCATTATCCGTGAAACAGGTTGTGATATTTGTAATGGTACTGGAAGGGTAATTGATAAAAAATGCAAGCTTTGTGGAGGTTTGAAGGTTGTTCCTGAAGAAAAAACTATTCATGTGAATATTCCTCCTGGTGTTGAAGATGGTGTTCATTTAAAAGTTCAAGGAGCTGGACATGTACCGTCTGTCAACGCAATACCAGGCGATCTCTATTTAGGAATAAGAATTACTGATAATGATAAGTTTATTCGACGTGGTAATGACCTGTATACTCCTGTCGATATTGATTTTGTTACCGCAACAATTGGAGGAAAAATTACTATCCCGACCTTAGATTACAAGGAAGAAAAATTAACTGAAAAAGAACTTACAATTCCCGCTGGTACACAACCAGGAACTGAGTTTCGTATAAAAAATCGTGGAGTTTCATATTTACGCGGGAGAGGGAGAGGAGATCAATATGTAATTGTTAATATTGAAATTCCTAAAAAGGTTTCAGAAAAGCAGAAAGAATTGTTGCTAAAATATAAAGAATTGAATAATTAGTTCTTATATTTATAAAAAAATAGTATAAAATATATTATAAGTGAGAATCCAACCAATTAATTACATCCTTAAAAACTTCTTCTCGATTAATCTCATTGAAAATTTCATGCCGGGCATCCTCGTAGAATTTATAGGTAACATCTTTCATCCCATTCTTCTTGTAACGATCAATCATGCCTTTTACATATTTTGTTTTATTTCCTATAGGACACAATGCTCCCGAGATAAAATAAACAGGTAAATCTTTTGGTACTTTTTCTTCATTCTTTGGATCATACATTTTTTCAAATCCATAAAGGAATTCAAGCCATAACCTTGCTGGTGGAATAAAGCCACACCACGGATCATTGATATATTTCTGAACCTCTGCCATATCTCTGCTAAGCCATTCGAAACCCGTTGCCCCCTCTTCGTTATCCCAATCGCGATTGTTGGTTTTAAAATTCATATCATACATTTTTTGACTCGGTTCAGTTGGTCCAAGCTTTTTCATTTCGCTTTTAAGTAATAATTTGCCAGCTTTAATTACCATCCCTCTAACTTTTCCGTTAGTACCACTTAATATACATCCCTTTATTTCATTTCCCCAATCTTGAATGTAGTCTTGGGCAAGCATGGCCCCCCAGGAATGGCCTAGAAGGAATAATGGCAAATTAGGATTTTCTTTCTTTATAATATTTGTTAACTCATGAATATCATTCACTACACCTCTCCATCCACTATCACCTAGAACTCCTGCGTGATCTTTTAAAGTAGCTTCAGTTAAATCACCCGCAGTTAATCCATGTCCAGGATGGTCATTCGCATAACATATAAATCCCTCTTTAGTTAGCGCTTCTGCCACTCGAGTATATCTCTTAGCATGTTCAGCTAGTCCATGGAGTATCTGCACTATTGCTTTAGGATTCGTTTCTGGTTCCCATTTGTAGACAAAGATATCCATTCCATCTTGATCTTTAAACGTAAATGTAGAATTTTTCATGATTTCTTATCTAATTATTTTTTTTTTAACTATAATAATAATTTTATAATTTCAAGTAAATTTTTACAATAAATAAAGCTTTCATTTAAATAGCATATATGAATCAAAAAATACTTATCACAGGTCCTCCAAGATGTGGTAAAAGCACACTCGTTTCTAAATTAATTAAATATTATACTTTTGAGAAGAATTATATAATATATGGTTTTTTAACTCCTGAGGTCAGAGAAGGAGGTAATAGAATTGGTTTTGATATAGTCGATATCTTCTCTGGAGATATCTCTCAACTAGCAAGAGTAGGAAGTTTTAATAGTAAACACCACGTGGGTAAGTATAGTGTATTTGTTGAAAATCTTAATGAATTCATTAAACAAAAGCTTGATTTAGAAGTTAAAACTCCTGACTTGATTATTATTGATGAAATTGGAAAAATGGAGCTTTTTTCCACAAAATTCCAAGATGTTATAAAAATGGTATTTATATCAGACTTACCAGTTATAGCGACAATAGGTTTGAGATTGAATCATCCTCTTAAAAATTATCTTATAAATCTTCCTTCTTTAAAACTAATAACCCTAAATCGGCAAAATTCTCAGAACATATTTGAAAAGGTAATATCAATTATTAGCTAACTTTAAAAATAAAACTGTATCTAATTTTCAATTCCCAAAAATTTAAATTTAGATTTTTGTTATCATAATAAATAGGACCCACAGATTGATTTTTAAAGGATTTTAGCTTTTTTTACAAATTAGTGATTATAGTGAAGTGGAAATGTGACAAATGCGGTCATGAATTTGAACTAGAAGGTTTTCCAGAAGAGGGTTATAAATGTCCTGGATGTGGAGATATTGATTGTACTTTTACTTTATTAGAATAATCATTAATTTTTTAAAAACAATATATTTTTATTACAGTTTACTATTTAAAAGCTCTTTCAATATTCAAATTTATAATCTACATTAAATATATCAGATTAAATCGTTATAGATTTATTCTTTTTATATATTGTCTGTGTAGAATATCTATTTTACTAATATGTGAAAATTTATAAGTCTGAAATTAGGTTAATTTGGTATGGGAATTAATAATAATTATAAACGGGGTATATTTTTATCTTTTTTACTTCTTATATTTACTGCTGGCGTTTTTCTTATAAATACTGGGGAGAAAAATTATTTAATTGATGAAAATGAATTTTGTTTAAGTGCTCCAGAAGATAATTATGAGCCAAATGACCACATTCTTAGTGCGTGGGATCTTATAAATTATGAAAACCGATGGTTAAGTTCAATAAATGGTACTGGTACACAATGGAATGATGATTATTATCGAATTTGGGTTGATTATGGATCCTTGTATTTAAAGATAAATTTGACTTTCTCCGATAATTTAAACAACATGAATTTAACTCTATATGATAATGGATATATTGAAGTAACGCAAAGTGATACTGATACTGACAATGAATATATTGAAATTTTTTATCCTTCTGATGGTTTTTATTATATACAAGTCGATGGTAATAATTCAGGTGATATTTATGATTTATGGTGGCAAACTGATGATCTTTACGAAGATAATGATGACTTTGGAAACTCGAAGTATGTTGATACTGGATATTATTCTAATTTAAAGATAGTGGGTGGAGATGTGGATTGGTTTCGCACATATTTAAATCCTGGTGATATAATTGAAGTTTATATATATTTCAACGATTTGCAAGGTAATCTACAGTTAGAACTATATGATCCATTCAACGGATATAGATTTGGTTCTTATACCTATAATAATTATGAACATATCTCATATACTGCAGATATGTCAGGGGAGTGGCATTTTTTGATTTATCATGAATACGCAAATTCTAGTGTGCAATATGATTTAGATATATGGTTAAATACTGGTGATGACTGGATGGAAAATAATGATGATTTTTGGAGTGCTTGGCCGGTTGTACCAAATTATTATGGTGGTTTAACTATTAAGGAATATGATGAAGATTGGTTTTATCTTTATTTAAGCCCTGGAGATGAAATAGAGGTTTCTATCAAAAATTTCGATAATAATATAGGTAATTTGGAATTAGAGCTCTATAATCCTTCTTATGAAAAGAAAGCTGAATCTTATTTAAGTAGTACTGAGGAATATATACGTTTTTATCTTCGCCATGCAGAAGAACCAGGAGATTGGAGAATTCGAGTGTTCCGTGTATCTGGTAATTCCTACGATCATGTGTATTATGATTTAGATATCTGGGTAAATAAAGGAAGGGAAGATCCTTACGAATGGAATGATTTTCCCGAAGAGGCATATTACCTTGGCGATGATGAACAAACTTGGTTAAGTGAAATTCATGGAAACGCAGTTCAAGGAAGTGAAGATTGGTATCTTATTTTCATAACTCCTGGTTTTATGCATTTAAAGATCAATGTTGAATATAATTATACAGAAGGAAATATCGACATTGAACTCTATAGTTTCTGGTGGGAATATAATTATATGCATCGGACGTTGATCGAAGGGAATTATACATCTTTTGATAACACGCATCTTGAACTTAATGTTACGGAACCTGGTCCTTATCTTATTAGAATTTTTGGAGATTTTATGGGAAATGAATATGATTTATGGTGGGATGACATAAGAACTGACTTTAGATCAGATGATAACTATGAGGATAATGATAATCCATTAAATGCCTATGATTTAACTTTCTTTTCTCATCGCGATGAATATGGTATTTGGGGTACACCTCTTAGACACATCAATGATATAGGAATACAAAGTGATAATGATTGGTATAAAATCTATGTTGCAGTTGGAACCGAATTTCTAGTTTTAAGAGTAGAAGTGTTCTACGAGTATTCTGCAGGACCGGTAGGTATTGAATTATATGACTCTGGACTTTCTAGACTCTCAGGGAATTTTTCAATGGAAGATAATGAGTTTTTAAAATACGTACTTCCATCTAATGGTACCTATTATTTAAGAATTTATGGTGATAACTCCGGAAGCCCTTATGATCTAAGATGGTCACTTCAGGAAGATTATAATGAATTAATTCCAGGTTATGATATATTTATTGTACTAGGGATGATAATTGGGGTAACCACAGTAATATCACTCAAGTGGAAAAGAAGTAAAAGGAATTATTAATAAGTTTTTTTATTATTTTTTTATTTTTTATATTCATATCAAAATTGAGAAGTTTTATACATACAAAATTAGATATTTTTTCTCTTGATTTATTTCAATTTTAAAAGTTATAAATAATTTTGACTATTTAGAGTATAAAGGAGAAAATAATCATTTGATTGGAATTATGACTGAATGTAACCAAGAAGAATTAAAGATAGATTGTACATGTACTTATGATTGCCATAGAAGAGGAAAATGCTGTGAATGTGTTCAATATCACCTTTCTATGAATCAATTGCCTGGTTGTGCATTTGCTAAGATATCTAAAGTTGCTGAAAAATCTTATAATAGAGATTTCGAATATTTCGCTAGATTAGTTTTAAAAAAATAATTTGGGTTAAATATTTTATAGTGTAAAGAAATGGTTGAATTTAATAAAATTTTTAATGAGAACGGAATTGATTACGTACAATTTCAATTCACAACTATATTAGGTGAATTTAAGGCGGTTGAGTTTCCTGTTAAAATTTGGGACGATTTAAAAAATGGAACTGGGATTGATGGGTCAAGTTTAGGATTTCTTACGACTGAACAGAGTGATATGCGAATAGTTCCAGATTTGAACACCTTTAATATATTTCCTTGGAATCCACGATTAGGACGTTTTATATGTGATCTTACTGATAATAAAGGTGTGTCATATCCATCATGTCCTCGGGGATTATTGAAAGAAATAATTTCTAAAGCCAATTCATTAGGATATGAATACAGAACAAGACCTGAATTAGAATGGTATTTCATAACAAAAGATTTGAAGCCTGGAGATAGGGGGACATATATGGATTTATTACCGAAAGATATATTCCAGGATTTACGTCGCCAGATGACCGATGATATGATGACCATGGATATTGACGTTAAAACTATACACCATGAGGTAGGATTAGGACAACAAGAAGTTGAATTTGTCGCAAACGAGGCATTGCAACAAGCTGATAACGTGCAGACTGCAAAATTGATAACAAAAGTAAGAGCTTTTTACAAAGATCTAATCAGTACTTATATACCGAAACCTTTTGAGAATTTAGCAGGAAATGGATTACATATTCATCAATATCTTTCTAAGAATGGGGAAAATATTTTTTCAGATAAGGAAAAAGGATTTAGTGATACTCTTAGATATTATATAGGAGGTATTCAAAAACACATAGCCGCAATTTCAGCAGTTTTAAATCCAACTACAAATTCATATAAACGTTTAACACCTCATCATGAAGCCCCGGTATATGTATCTTGGGGTGTGGGGAATAGGACCGCATTATTGCGAGTTCCTGGCTATGAAAATTCAGCACAGATTGAATATCGAGCAGGTGACGCCATGATGAATATATATCTAGGAAGTGCGGTGTTATTAGCTGCTGGTCTAGATGGAATAAAATATAAAATAGAACCAAATCAGCCCACCACCAAAAATGTCGATCTATTAAATGATGAGGAACGGAAACATCTAGCAATAAAGAAACTACCAGTAAGTCTGGAAGATTCTTTAGAAGCCTTTGAGAAAAGTAGTTTTATTAAAAAAACTATGGGAAAAGAACTTATGAGGATTTATTTGGATTTAAAGTATAGCGAGTTGCAAGAGTTCGAAATTGCTAAATCAAATAAGAAAGAAAAAGAATGGGAGTTTAATAAGTATCTTTATTGGTAAATTTTACATTAGATAAATATGTCAAAGACCTATTTATACAACTTTTTCTGGAATAATTTTTTTATATCCTAATTTTCTATAATCTAATAATAATCCAATTTTCTAAAAAACATAATAATTTCTAAAAAAAATATGGAGGGATACAAATTATGGATATATTTTTCATTTTAATGATAGTGATCATTGTCTTCTTAGTCATTCTTACGATTTGGCTACTTACAGGCTTTAAAACAGCAACTGAATACAATCGATTAATAATTTTTCGATTCGGCAGATATAAAAGAACTATTGGACCTGGGATTGTTTACGTACTTCCTCTTATAGAAAAATCAATATTAATTGATATAAGAATTAAAACTCTAGATATAGCTAAACAAGACATTATATCTAAAGATAACATTCCAGTTACAGTTGATACAAGTGTATTCTATAAAGTTGTAAATCCTGAGTATGCTACAACTAAGATTGAAAATTATATGAGAGCGGTATTCAATTATACACAAGGAGCCTTAAGAGACGTAATTGGTGGGATGGAATTAGATGAAGTATTAACTCAAAGAGAAAGGATTTCTCATGAAATTCGTAACGTAGTCGATGAAGAAACTAGAGAATGGGGCATACAAATTACCCAAATTAAGATTCAGCAAATAGAATTACCAGAAAATATGAAGAGAGCTATGGCAGTACAAGCAGAAAAAGAACGTGAAAAACGCGCAACTATTATTGCTTCTGAAGGAGAATATGAAGCTGCAAAGAATATTGCGAGAGCTGCTGAACTATTAGCTCAAAGTCCAGCTGCAATTCAACTTAGATCCTTACAAACAATTCAGGATATTTCACATGAACCATCTCAGAAGATCGTGATATTCATGCCATCCGATATCGGAAATATACTTAAAAAATTTAGTTAACATAAAACATAATTAAATATTTTTTATTTTCATTGTTTTTTCATAATAAGAATATTAAAGGTTGAAGAAGTGGGAAGCATAGCAAGAAATTTGATGATTGGGTTTGTAATAGAATCACAAATTAGTACTAGATATGAAATTTACGCTGATATCGCAAGGAAAGAAAATTTTCTTTTCTTATTTAAGAATTTTAAAGAATTAGCTACTCAAAAAAAAGAACGTGCCATTTCTCTTTATAAATTTTTAAAAAAGTTGCAAATTGATGAAGTCATTATAAATTTAAATGTAGAACTTAAGATTTCAACTACTTTTGGAACAACAATTGAAAATTTAGAAGCTTGTATAAATGAAAGTGATGAATTATGGCAAAAATTATATCCTAATTTCGAAAACACAGCCAAAATAGAAGGATATGTGGAAATTGCTAACAGATTTAAAGAAATTATTCAAATTGAAAGAAATTTTTCTCAAAGACTTAAAATGTTCTTTAATTTAATCACAAGTAATTCCTATTCTAATAAAACCAATATTACGTTTTGGAAGTGTCTAGCATGTGGCTATGAAGTTGCGACGGATGATTTAGCTAATGATTTTAGTTGCCCATCATGCGGTCATTTTAAGTCATATTTTCAAAGAAAAAGTTTACAATTAGTAGCAGATAAAAAATTGATAATGCAAAAAGAAATATCTGGTTGGGTATGTATGGAATGTGGATATGAAGTTCCTTTAGAGGAATTACCTGAAGATTGGAAATGTGGTTCCTGTGGTCGTTCTAAAGAATATTTTAAACGGAAGACTTTGAAGCCTAAAGATTATGAAATTCAAAGTATTCCTAGTGAAAAGGCACATTGGGTTTGCTTAGAATGTGGAAATGAAGAAGAAATTGACTTACCCGCAGGTTGGGTATGTTCCAAATGTGGTTTTCCAAAGGAATAATCATCAATCAAATAGTTTTGTTGAGACGCTTGAGAAATATACCCACGCTTCAGTCAGGGGTTTAGTCACCCAAACCTCTGTGGAGCATCAAACTAAGCGGCCTACCTAAAGCTAGCTCCAAGTACTTTATCGCTTTCATTTGGCCTTGCACCAAGGATTTAGCTCGTTCCAACCATTCCTTCCTACAATTTCTCTGGCTTATATCCAGGTCATTAATATGCGCAAGAAGGTAGTGTCGTTTCAGTTGCTAAGTTACGGTTCTCACCGTAGTAGTTTTCTACACCTTGCTTGGAGTGTGGCGTGAGGTTCCTCAGCGGGTTTAACCCACCGTCAGCTCCATATCTCACTCGTCTCTAATTTTAAAGGTAAAATAAATTTATAAATTTTTGTCTCTGAACTATATTTAACTCTGAAAACCCTACAACTGAAAATAGTAGTATAAAAAAAAGTATAAAATTTTTAATGATTAAGAAATCTAAGTGGTTCTTTGTTTCGGCATGAAATTATATAACCATAATGCAAACTCTCGGGGATTTCTAGATTGCATTATCAATTTTCCTGGACCTGTTAATTGTACAATTACTCCCTCTCCAGAGAGGAAGGTTGACTTTAATCCTCCTACTTTTTTGATATCGAATGACACACTAGACTCCATCGCTACTAGATGCCCATTATCACAATTAAATACGTCACCCGCTGCTAATTCAATTTCGAGGATTGCACCCATTGCTCCGATAAACAAGTCACCAGGACCATCTAATGCATCAATTTGCAAATAAAATGCTCTTTCTCCACCAAAAAATGATCTTTTCATACCCAAGAAATTAGTTTCGGTTTCGAAATGTATTGAGCTTGCCAAAAAACAACCACTAAACAGAATCCAGCTGTCATTTTTATTTAGGGCGATGTGTTTTAAATCACCGGGAAAGGCGGGGGCTAATCCTAAGCTACCATCATCCAAAGCTGTGAATGTATTCATAAAAAAGGTTTCACCAGCAAGAACTCTTTTAAGTGATTTCAAGAATCCTTTTGTTGCTTTCTTCGTGGAAATCTCCAATGTAGGATCAAAAAAGATCATTGTCCCTCCTTCACATTGGATTTCCTGATCCTTCTTCATAGCCACTTCTATATAAGAAAAAGTAGGTTTTTCTCTCACTTCAAATTCATATTCTATTCCTTTTACCATATATCATCAAACCATTGTTTTATTAAATGATATTAGCAGTTAAGTTATTAAAGTTTTGTATAGATTAGTTTCCAGACTAGAAATGCTAATAAATTAAAACAAATGAGATTAAATTTTATAGGCAATTTTCTAAGAAAATGAGGAAGATAAAATTAGGAAAAACAGGAGAAACGATTCCAGTTCTAGGTCAAGGAACTTGGGGTATTAAAAATGGGAGAAACAAGAAGTATTATGAAAAATGGAAGGATTCCTTAAAAAGGGGAATAGAGTTAGGATTGACTCATATAGATACAGCTGAATTCTATGGATTTGGAGCTTCAGAGAAAGTCATTGGAGAAGTGTTAAAAGAATTTGACCGTGATGATTTTTTCGTTACTAGTAAGATTTTTCCTAAACATTTAGGATACAAATCAATGCTAAAAGCATGTAAAAACAGCTTAAAAAGATTAGATTTAAAATATCTAGATCTGTATTTAGTTCATTTTCCTTCGTTATTCTTTTCTAAAATCAAAAAGCATATGAGGGCTATGGAACAACTTTTCAATGAAGGAAAAATAAGATATATAGGAGTAAGTAATTTTTCAGTTGAAAAATTTAAGTTAGCTCAAGAAAACCTAAAAAAAACTGAATTAATTACTAACCAATTACATGCTAACATTTTGAATCAAAAACACATTCATAACTCATTAGGCTATTACCAAAAAGAAGCAGTTATTCTAACAGCTTACAGTCCATTAAGTCATAGGGGGTATACTAATTTAACAGGAGCAATCCGCTTAAAATTAGAAGAAATAGCTGAAACTCATAAAGCAAGTATTCAGCAAATTGCTATTGCTTGGCTTATTAATCATGAAAATGTTATAGCAATTCCTAAAGCATTAAAATTAAACCATATTGAAGAAAATGCTGCTGCTGCAAATATCGAATTAACGGATACTGAGATTAAAAGTTTATATCTATAGTTCAGATTCTTCAATTAAAGCATATGAATAAATATCACAGTATTTTTGGAATCCTAATTTTTTATATACCCTTTCACCTAACGATGACGCTTGAAGCACACCAATAAAATATCCCATTTTAAATGCATCTTCTAAAGCAAATCTGCTGATTGCTAACCCGAATCCTCGACCCCTAAATTCAGATAAAGTCGAAACAGCATGAAGTCCTGCAACTCCTGAGGAGAGATATAATAATAATGTCGAAACTGGTTTTTCTTTATAGGATCCTATACAAAATACAGCTTCTTTTTGTACAAGCATGAATTTGAGATAGTTAAAATCTACTTTCAAATTGAAAACATTTGAAACAACATTAGACCACTGAAAAAGTGTATCTTCATTTTCTACTTTCTGAATAGTAAAGTTAACATTTTCAATAAATTGTCTTTTCTTAAGATTTATTAATTGAACTGCCATTCCCGCTTGATGATATACGTTAGAAAAACCAAATTTCTCAAGTATATTGCCTAAATTTTTGGGTTTTGATAATGGCCCTACGGTCCATCCATTAGGGGCTTTTTTATTTTTAATAAGATTTTTTACTGTTTTAATCTCATTTTCTAAATCCTTATTCTCAAAATTAGCTTTAAATATACAATCTGGCCAATCTGCGTTTTTCGCTAAAACCCAGTTAACTTTATCTTTACCACTTGTACCGAAATTGGGATGATCAGAAGATTTCGAATAAAAATCATCTAAATTTTTTTCAATATAATAATTAATTGAATCTGGATGAATCTCTTTTACATTATCCTTCATTTTTTTTCAATTTTTTTATAAATGGAATTCAGTCCCCACTATACCCATTACATGAGAAGAATGACGATGCATAATTCTATTAAACTCAAAACCAGTACAATGCATTCCACATGTTATTTCTGGGTTTAATTCTTCTAGGAAAGACACAAGCTCTTCAATATCATCACTATTACTCAATTCTTTATGAAAACCTCCAATAAGAGCATATATTTTATCGATACCTGTTAATTTTTGACCATGTTTAATGATATTTCTAAGACCAGTATGGCTACATCCAGTAATAATAACCAATCCTTTTTCTTTAATATTAATATATAAGGCAATCTCTTCCCTGTAAGTATGCTTATCATATTTTGTTTTACTCGGTCCTAAATATAATCCCTTTGGAAGCTCCGATTCATCAAAAATTTCAATTTCACCACTTGTTATTATCCCATTATATAAATTGTGTGGTTTTGTGGTTTCTATAATTTTTACATTTTTCTCGTTTGCTATATTCTGGAGGGAATTTCTATTGATTCTTCTATTTCTTCTATAAAATTGGATTTTTCCCTCCTCTTTTAATTTTTTAAATGAGATTCCAAAATCATCAGGAGACAACTCATTTCCAGAGGGAGTTCCCGCATAATAACAATCATCAAGACTCAGGGGACTAATATATACTTCGCTTCCTGCTTTCAATCTTGAGATAATTGGAATCAAGGCCCCAAAATGATCTAAATGCCCATGACTTATAATTACTTTTTCAATATCGGTGAATTTAATTTTAAATTGGGTTAAATTATGAACCGTTGTTTGCATATAACCTGCTGTATCAAATAAAATAAGATGATTTGAATCTTTTCCAAATATTTTAACCATCATAGCGATTCCATGTTCGCCAAGTGTCCCAAAAGAACCATGCCTTGGCTGGATTACATTTCTTTTAATTTCCTTGTTAGTTGGTAAGGTCATACTTGTTCTATTAGATGATATTACTTTAACTACTACCCTTCCACTTTCTATACTTCCTACATTCATTTGCATTCCCTTTTGAATTTGATATTTAATTTAATTCTTATTTCTTAATAAACTAATGATGAAAATCCTATTAATTAATTATAAATAAAGTTAAAACAAAATCCATATATAGTATAGATATATAATTAGGAGATCGTTAAAGTGGATAAGAATAAGATTTTAAAAAATTTAGAAGAAATTGTAGGAAAAGATTTTGTATCTAATAAATCGGAAGAATTATTTATATATTCTCAAGATCCTGGAGCGTCTGAGCCTCGTCCAGTAGATTTTGTTGTAATGCCTAAATCGACTGAAGAAGTTCAAGCAATTGTGAAACTAGCCAATCAAGTTAAAATCCCTCTTATTCCTATGGGAGGGGGATTGACTCTTAGTGCTTTAGTAGTCCCTATATATGGAGGGATCGTTATTGACATGAAAAGAATGAATAAAATCATCGAAATAAATGAAAAAAGTCGTTATGCACTCATTGAAGCGGGAGTAACCACAGGCCAATTACTATCTAATCTGAATAATAATTATCAAGATCTGCAACCTCCTATTCCAGATGCACCTCCTTCAGCTACAATAGCGGGAAATGTACTAATTCATGGTTCTGGTTATCTTTCTCAGAGACATGGAGACCATGGAACAATGATTAATGGTTTAGAAGTTGTTCTTCCTAATGGTGATGTATGTAAATTAGGTTCTTGTGCAACTTCGGATTATTGGTTTACAAGAGGACCTATCCCAGATTTTATTGGATTGTTTATTAGCTCATTTGGCACAATGGGAATCGTTACAAAACTTTCACTAAAATTATATCCAAAACCAAAATTTCGAGATATCGTTTTTGGTTTATTAACGAATCCAAAAGACTTACCTAAACTTCTATTAAAAATAACTGAACAACATTTTGCAGAAGATATACTTCTTGGAATGCAAGATAAGCCGGAATGGATGAAAGGTTACATATTTATAATGACATATATTACTGGGGAAACACAAGAAGATATAGAACAACAAAATAAATTAATAAAAAAAATATATAGAAAAAATAATGCACGCTTTATGAAAGCACCTGCTAAAATGCATAAAATATACATGGAAAAACCTATTTTCGCTGCTGGAGCTGCAGATTATCGAAAAGGGGGAGGATTTGAATATGTAGGCGCTTTTATTCCACTTGAAAACGTTCCAGATGGATATATACAAGCAGCTGAAATATCTAGAAAGTATGGAATCCCTCCAACAATAGGCTCAAGGTTAATGAGTGGAACTCATACAGTTGTTATGTTCTTCTCTTATTCATTTAATAGAGCGGATCCTAAAGATATGGAAAATGCTAGGAATGCACTTCACGAAACAAATAAACTAGCTTTAGATTTAGGAGGAATTCCATGGAAAGTTGAATTACCTGGTCAACAATTAATTCTTGAGAAAATGGATTCAAATTATAAAAAATTATTGAAAACTATCAAAAATACTCTAGATCCTAATGGGATATTAAATCCGGGTAACTGGGAGGTGAAGTAAACTTGACAATAGAAGAAAAACAAGATTGGAGGAATATCATCCATCGATGCTTTCGATGTGGTTATTGCAAATTTACGAAGGATTTTAGTGAATTTAATTGTCCTAGTTATAAAAAGTATAGATTTGAAACATATAGTACAGGTGGCAGGTTATGGCTAATTTATGGTATTTTAAGTGGTGAAATTAATTGGAATGAAGGTATTGTTAATGCTATATATGCTTGTACCACCTGTGGAAATTGTACTGAAAATTGTAGATTTGATAAATTTAAAGATTTTTTAGTTGATTTCATTGAAGCTGGTCGAGCATTAGCAGTTGAAAATGGTTTTTGCCCTGAAAATCAAAAGATTTTATCAGAAAGAACTGAAAATCATCAATTTAATAATCCATATGGAGAACCTAACTCAGATAATATTGAATTAAAAAAGAACTATAATTTACCTGACGAAGCAGAATGGGTTTATTTTATAGGTTGTACTTCAAATTATAGACAAAAAAACCTTAGAGATGCCACTATAAGATTCCTTAAAAAAGCAAAATTAAATTTCACTTTAATTGATGAACATTGTTGTTTAAGTCCATTATTACGAACGGGTCAAACGAAATTAGTGCGAGATTTTATGAATTATAATATTAATCAAATTAATAAAGTAGGTGCTAATAAAGTAATAACATCTTGTGCTGGTTGCTACCGAACTATGAAAAAAGATTGGTTAAAGTTAGATGCAGCTTATAGATTTGAAGTATATCATACTGTTGAATTAATTAAAAAACTTTTTGATGAAGATATAATTTCTATTAATTCAGAGTTTCCAAAAACAGTAACCTATCATGATCCGTGCCATTTAGGTCGCCATATGGGGATATATGAACTCCCGAGAGAAGTTTATAACAAAATTCCTGGAATTAAATTAGTAGAAATGCGACGTAATCGCGAAAATGCTTGGTGCTGTGGTGCTGGTGGGGGTGTAAAGATAGGTTATCCTGAATGGTCATTAGAAGTTTCAAAAGAAAGGTTAGAAGAAGCTAAAGAGAAAAAGGCTTCTGTGGTATCCTCAATATGCCCTTTTTGTCGTACTAATCTAACAGATGCAAATGAAAAGTATAAAATGGAACTTGAAGTAATGGACTTATTAGAAATTCTAGATACACTGGATTATAGTGTAAATAAATAAAAAGAATATGTTTTTTTTAATTTTTAATAATCTAATTCCTCTCCCAAAGCCATCCTAACTAAATCACTAAGTAGATAGTTCTTTAATCCTTTTCTTTCTACTTTCGATCCTAACACATTTTTACACATGGGACAATTATAAACGCATACTTCAGCGCCATGAGTTATCATATCTTTAACATTTTTATTTTGTGCAGGTCTCATCAAATTGTTTTTACCAATCCATGCGAATGCTCCAGTACAACATAATGCATTCTCTCTATCAAATTCTCGTGGGACGCGTATTACTCCTATTATATCACAGATCTTATCAACAATTTTATCGATCTCTGAAGAAAATCTATTGGAACACCCTCTTTGATAAGCAATCTTCATATTCAATTTCGAAATCTCCGATTCATGTTCCTTAAGGTAATTATACATATATTCAAATACATGTACTACTTTGAATGGGACTTCAATATTATTTCTTTGACAATAGGAGGTCCAAAGTCCATAACACTCATCATGCCAACAAATTAATTCTTTTACACCATGTTTATTTATGTTATCCATTATAATTGGAAGTCTTTCTCTAATTAATGAATCTCTACCAATATGGTGATACTGTAAATTACAGAAAAAAGCACGCCCACTTAAATACTGCAGATTTTCAAACATTTGCCCTTTCATTTCATTTTCATTCATTCTTGAAAAAGTACATTTATCAAAAACTGGCTTATCCGGGTCAATTTCTTTTAATCTTAATTCTTTTGGAGGTTCCATTTGTGTGATAATTTTTTTCCGAAATTCGGGGTCGACATCTAAAGAATTAAATTTTTCCTGAAGTTCTGTTTTTAAATCAAATGGATGTGATCCATAAGGACAGTATTCTTCGCAAGCAAAACATGTAACACATTGACTTAAAACAAATGAATTTTCTCCATTAATCATTTTCTCCATTTCCTTTCTAGCAGTCTCTTTATCAATTTCCATCCATTGGCATCGTGTCAAACAATCAATATTTTCACAATTAGAACATTGAGATTTATCAAACATAATTAAGTCCTTTAATAGTTTTAAAATTCAATATTTAATATTTATATCAATTATGAAAGAATTATTTAAACAGAGTTTTTAATTTTGGGAAAATATATTTGAGAAAATTAAAAGCTCTAATTTTTTATATGCTAGAGGAAATATTATTGTTAAGATTTTTTTTAAAAAAAAGAAAAAATAGTATTGAAAATTTTTTGGATCTAAATTAAAAAGGCTAATAATCCAGCTCCGGTATTGAATAGTAATAAGAATCCCATAAAGATTGATGCCGTGAGTGACATTACTACTAAAAGAGTATTTATGCTTGGACCTGCTGTATCTTTAAATGGATCACCAACAGTATCACCAGTTATGCTTGCTTTATGAGTTTCTGTTCCTTTTCCTCCCAAATTACCATCTTCTATCCATTTTTTCGCATTATCCCATGCTCCACCTGCGTTTGACATCATCACAGCGAAAACAAATCCAGATAAGATAGCACCTGCCAAGAAAGCTCCTAATGCAGCAACGCCAAATAAAATACCAACAACAAGCGGTATAACAATTGAAATTATGCTCGGTAGAATTAGTTCTCTTAATGAACCTCTTGTAGCAATATCAATTGTTCTACTAAAATCAGCAGCTACTTCACCAGTAAGGATTTTTGGATTGGATTCAAATTGCCTTCTAATTTCATCTACCATTTTTGCTGCATTTCTTTGAACTGCTCGTATTAACAACGCGGAAAATAATGCGGGAACGACCACACCGATGAATGCTCCAATTAATACTCTTACACTTAGTAAATCTATTATTGCTATTCCAGCTTCTTGGGCATAAGAAAATAATAATGCTAATACTGTCAAATTAGCAGCACCAATTGCAAATCCCTTTGTTATTGCTTTAGCAGTATTTCCAGCAGAATCTAATTTATCTGCAGTACGGATAATATCATCACCTAATTCTCCTTGCTCAGCGATTGCTCTAGCATTATCGACTATGGGACCATAGGCATCATTAGAAACAATTGTTCCTACAATTGCTAACATTCCTACTGCTGCCATTGCTACACCAAAGAATCCATCAAGAATAAAAGCAAAAGCCATAGCAAACGAAATACCTATTGCTGGTGGAACAACACTAATCAATCCATAAGAAAATCCTGAAAGAATCACGACAGCATGACCCTCTTGCGCAGCATGAGCCATATTACGCGTAGGTTTTTTGTCGTCTCTTGTAAAGTAGTCGCTAGTAAATCCAATAATTAAACCACTTGCTAAACCTAACAAAACAGCAAAATAATCTAACCAGATTCGTCCATGATACATTGGATCTAAAGTAGGATCTAACACCATTAAAAAGGCGAAGAGTGCTCCAAGTCCGGCAAATATAAGCGTAGAGAAATATGTACCTAAATTTAAAGACTTTCCTGGATCTTCCGAACCTTTCCATTTTATAAAGAAAATTCCTATTAGAGAAGCTATTAGTCCAACTCCCGATAATACAATAGGATAAACAATAAATGATCCTGAAAGATCTCCAGCAAATAATGCAGCAGCCAAAATCATTGCAGCTACAATTGATGCAACATAGGAATCGAAGAGATCCGACCCCATACCTGCTATATCGCCGACATTATCACCGACATTATCTGCTATCGTGGCAGGATTTCTTGGATCATCCTCAGGAAGGTCATATTCTGCTTTTCCAACTAAATCGGCGCCCACATCAGCAGTTTTTGTATAAATTCCTCCTCCACACTTCATAAAAAGTGCTATACTACTTGCACCAAAACTAAAACCTAACACTATCAATGGATTTTGAAAAATCCAATAAATTGTCGACACACCAATTAATGCGACGCCTACTACTGCTAATCCCATAACTGACCCTCCAAAAAAAGCAATATCAAATCCTTTTTTAGTTCCAATAGTACAACCTTGTGCTGCGCGGGTATTTGCTTTCACGCCTACATACATACCTAACCAACCAGCTAGCATAGAACCTATAGCACCGATTAAATATGATAATGCTTGTTCCCAGTTAAGATCTCCAGTTAGAATTGGAATGGTATTTGCTGTCATGTCTGTAGGTAAAAATAGTAACATAATCACAAAAAGTGCAGCCACAAAAATCGCCAAAATTTTATACTGTACTTTAATGTAAGTGGTAGCTCCTTCTTCAATATATCCTGCTACTTCCACCATTTTTTCATTTCCTGGATCTTCCCTTAGAACTAAAGTTCTAAAATATAATGCTAATACAATTGATATTACTCCAGCAATCAACGCTACAATTAAAATTATTGGTACAGCCATAATTTTTCACTTAATTTTTACGGTTTTTTTTTTTAGATGTTTTTAATCAAATTAATAATATCACTCAAAATTTCTTAAATCATTAAAATATTTTGAATTTTAAAAATTAATAATCAAATTATCCAGTTCTTAAGTTAGGTTTTTGAGATTAAAATTAAATTAATGTGTCTTAATATCAAGTCTATGGTTTTGGAAAATATATTATATTTAATAACAAATGAATAATGATAAAAACAATTTAATTATAAGCTATTGTGAAAGCTCATAAGAACTTATTATATAAAACTAGCCTTAATTATTATTTTTTTTAATTGTCTTTTTTTCTTTAGTACTCAAAAAATTTTCTATGAAAATTATTCTTATGATAAAAATATTAAATTAGGTTCAATCGATCCTGATTATTGGCCTACAACAAATTGGATTACTTCTTCACCTGAAGCACAGGGAATAAATTCTCAAAAAATTCTTGAGATGGATGATTATGTACAATCTGGTATAGTAAGTCTGAGTGTAGACTCATTATTAATTATAAAAAATGGATATTTAGTATATGAGAGTTTTCCCTCTGGTGTATTTGATGCAAATGATAAACAAAATTTATATTCTTCAACAAAAAGTGTCTCATCGACTCTTATAGGAATTGCTATTGATAAAGGGTATATTGGAGGAATTGATGATTACGTCCTTGATTTTTTTCCTAATAGGACAATAGAAAATATGGATTCAAGAAAACAAGCGATGACATTAGAACATTTATTAACAATGACAGCAGGATTCCAATGGGAAGATATTGTAAATTATTTTATTATGGTAGCTAGTTCTGATTGGACGCAATATGTATTAAATCAGCCAATGACAGATTCACCTGGTTCGACTTGGAACTATAATACAGGGGTGTCACATTTACTTTCAGCAATTCTCGAACAAGTAACTCCCAATGGTACATTGGCTTTTGCAGAAGAATTTCTTTTTGGTCCACTAGGTATAACAGATTATAATTGGGTACTTGATCCTCAAGGTGTTCCGTTCGGTGGAGCACAACTCTATTTGAACGCAAGAGATATGGCTAAATTAGGTTATCTTTATTTAATGGAGGGAAAATGGGAAAATCAGCAGATAGTTTCAAAAAAATGGATAATGCAAACCAGAAAACCTTCAACAGTCCTTCCAGTCGAAATGGAACCTTATACAGGTTATGGTTATCAATGGTGGGTATTATTTTGGGGAAAGGTTTACTCTGCTCGAGGTCTTTATGAGCAAAACATTTTTGTAATTCCAGATATTAACATGGTAGTTGTAACCTCTGGTAGTTTTATTAGTTTCGATCCAACTAATCTATTACAAACTTATATCTTTTCCGCTGCTGGCTATATAATATTTCATCCTTATATTCAATTGTTAATTCTTTTTCCTTTCTTAACTCTATTGTTTTTCATACCATTTTTTGTTAATAATCGAGGACTTAAGAAGAAATTATACAGAGCATAATAAGAATTAATTATTTTTTTTTTACTCTCACTATTGTTCTAATATTAAAGTGAATTTCTTTTCTTAACATATCATTTAAAAATTCTTGAATTAAATATTGAGCATATAAAAAATCATTTTTGTGAGAGCGTATTATTCGATCCAATTACTCAAAATTATTTATTGGCATTTTTTTATGCTTGAATTTTCTACTTTTAGCCATTATTTGTAATTTTTTGAATGAAAGTGGTTGGGTTTATTATCAAGAGAATCACCAGATTAAATTAAGTTCAGATGTCCAAGATTACTGGCCAACTAAAGGCTGGAATTTATCTTCACCAGAAGGCCAAGGTATTAATTCTCAAACGCTTCAGGCTATGGATAATTTCATCCAATCTAGTAGTTTGAGACTTAGTGCTGATTCTTTACTAATTATAAAAAATGGATATCTTATTTATGAGAGCTACCCATCCGAATTATATGATGAGAACGATAGACACCATTTATTTTCAGTAACCAAAAGTTTCACTTCTACTTTGATTGGAATTGCTATAGATAAAGGTTATATTGAAGGAATTGATAATCATATTCTTGATTTTTTTCCTAATAAAACTATAGACAATATGGATCCACGAAAACAAGATATTAAAATTGAACATCTACTAACTATGACATCTGGTTTTGAATGGTCAGATGATATCAATTTCAACCCCATGTGGGCAAATAGCGATAGTGTGCAATATATATTGGAGCGACCTATGAGTGATTCACCCGGTTCTAGATGGAATTATAATACTGGGGCTTCGCATCTACTTTCAGCAATACTTAACCAAGTGACTCCTAATGGTACATTAGCATTTGCAGAGGAATTCCTCTTTACACCCTTAGGTATTACAGATTATACTTGGTCAGTCGATTCTCAGGGAAATCCTAATGGGGGCACACTTCTCTATTTGAGACCAAGGGATATGGCTAAATTGGGTTATTTATATCTAATGGAAGGGGAATGGGATAATCAGCAAATTGTATCTCGTACATGGACTATTCAAGCTAGTAGTTCTTCAGTGATATTTCCGCATTATAGGTCAGCTTTTTCAGGATATGGTTATCAATGGTGGGACCTTTTTTGGGGAAGGGGATATGCTGCTAGAGGTACTAATCAACAGAACATTTTTATACTTCCAGATATTGAGATGATTGTCATAACAACCGGTTTTACAGATTTTGATCCAATTTCGTTATTATTGACATATATCTTTCCTGCTGCTAATTACGTCGTACTTCATCCGTTTATACACTTAATCATTATAATAAATGCATTAGGAGTCGTATTTTTTATACCTTTTTTTGTTAATGATAGGGGACTTAAGAAAAAATTAGGAATACATAAGAAAGATTTAAAATTTCATGTAAAAGAAATTTCTTCAAATAAATAATTTTAATTTGATCAGGATACAGACTTATTTTAAGTATTATTAAAGCAAAAAAAAAGAAATTTAAAAATTAAAATTAAGGAGTTACTGTTATTTGTTTCTTATCAAAATCATCGGGATTCCCGCCTTCTTCGAGGAATTCTGCAAAATTTTTTAAACACTGTAATAATAATTCCCCAGCTTTTACAAGGACTTTCTCATTCTTTTCATCATCAAATTCACCCCATAACGTAGTTTCTATCATATCTCCCTTAGGTTTTAAGAGATATCCCATCGAGTTAAAAATTCCGCCTTCAATATTCATTGAAAGCTTTTCTGGGTCGACAGTTTCAGTCCTTATTGTAGTAAAATCGCCTACTGTAGATTTAACATCAAACCTATTCTCCGAGATCTTTGATATATCCTTTACTGCGAGATTCCATTTAGGTCCTAGCATAGTGTTATTTAAAATATCAAATACGTTTTTTTGAGGAGCATTAATTTCAATCTTTCTTTCAACACGCGGCACTTTTTCCACTTCCTAAATTATTTTAGATTAATTTGTTTGCATTATACATTTATGACAAATTAATTTAAATACATTTGTGTAGAAGATGAAAATGGATATGTTAATACGTATTTCCTATAATTTGTTTTGAAATTAAAAATATTTATTTATAATTGATTCACTTAATATTATTCAAAATAGAATTTAGAATGTATATGGGTGAATTCGATTAGTTTACAAAATCAGAATCAAAAAGAAGTTTCAATAAAGGATCAAATGAAAAAATTTCTAATAAAAGGCTTTTATGGATTTAATACAGTACTCACATTTGGATTAGGGCAACGGCTTGGCATTTTTGATTATCTTTACAAGAAAGCTAAAGCCTCAGCTGGAATATCATCATTATCTTCAATTAATTTTACAGTAGAAGAAATTTCTGAAAAGCTCAATTTAAACCTGAAATATATAGATGCTTGGGTTCATTTAGGTCTAGTGTGTGGTCTTTTTGAAATTAAAGATACCATTAAAAGAGAAATTGAAACTGCACCACATGTATATAGTTTATTAATTGATCGTAATCATATGTTTTATGTTGGAGATACTATTGGAGCCTTTTATTATCTAGCACCATATCAAGATTCAATACTAGAATATATTAAAGGAGCAGGAACCTTAACTACTACAGAATTTTATGGTGAATATCCTGAAGAGGTAATTAGAGCTACGCAAAAGATGAGTGCTAGAGTTGGATCATTGATTGAGAGGCTATTTGCTAAAAATTTTAAGGATTTTTGTAGAACTTTACGTAGTGATTCATCAATTTTATCAGTTGGATGTGGTTATGGCTATACTTTAGCAATGTGGGCAAAGAAATATAAGAAAGCTCGATTTGTAGGTATTGATATTGATTCTCGAGGGATATCAGCTGCTCAAAAATTAATGGAAGAAAACAATTTAAGTGAAAGAGTTAAAATTCTTGAAATTCCGCTTGATAAATATGCTAAACAATCAGAAATAAAGTTTAATTTAATATTGTTAAATCAAGTTCTCCATGAGATGGAAAAGGATAATACCTATCGATTAAATCTTTTCAATGATCTTCATATTTTGTTAGAAGAGGATGGAATTTTACTTGTTGCAGAGAGTATGATTCACGATACTTTTGATCCCGCTGAAGAATTCCAACTTTTTGATATCATGCATAAATTTCTTGAAGCGGATTTTGCTGGTTTTTATGATGAAAAATCATTTAAGCAGTTTATTAATTCTACACCTTTTAAAAAAGCAGATTTCATAAAAGAAAAAGGAACTTATTTCTGGATAATTCGAAAATAATAATAAAAAAAAAGAAATAATAAATTAGGAGAATAATAAAAAATAAATCCTTGATTTTACTTGAGATTAATACGAGATTAATTTAAAGAAGGTTATTCTATGGATGAATTAAATTGTGAAATTCTTATAATTGGTGGTGGTCCTGCAGGCCTTACAGCAGGGATTTATTGTGCTCGTGCAAATAGAGATGTAATAATTCTTGAAGGGAAAGAAGTATCTGCTTTGGCAAGAACTAAAGAAATTCAAAATTGGCCTGGAGAAATTGATATAAAAGGAAAAAAATTGTTAGAAAAATTTAAAGCTCATGTTGAAAGTTACTCAGAAAATGTGAGGATTATCAAAAGCGATGTTATTTCGCTCATGCTTGGCATGGGAGTAAATAGAACTTCAACTAGAACAGCTGATATAACTTCTGATGTTGTTATTATTGCTACGGGGGGAGGAACTCGAAAAGAAATAATAAAGGGAGAGGATTCTCTACTTGGATTTGGCGTTTCGTACAGTGCGTTATGGGATGGACCGACTTATAAGGACAAAGTTGTTTACATATATGGTAATGATGAAGAGACATTAGACGATGCATTAACTCTTCAACAAATGGGTTGTATCGTACGGATAATCACCGATATGGAGATGGTAAAATTGCCTGAGAAAGTCTACAATGTAAAAGAAGCGGGAATAGAGATTTTTGATAATATGCAAATAGTGGAAGCAGTAGCAGATTCTGAGGGGATCATTCAAAAAATTATTTGTAAATCAACCAAACCAGAATCAGATGATACTGATGAATTAAAAGAATTTGAATTAAGTTGTTTATTTATCTTATCTCATGTATCTTCTAATTCGATTTTCAAAAAAGCGGGAGTAGAATTAGATGAAAAGGGAAATATCAAAGTTGATAGTGAGCAAAAAACAAATCTTAAAGGAGTGTATGCTGCTGGTGATTGTACAGGAGGAGCATTCCAAGTTATCTTTGCAGTAGCAGAAGGGGGACGGGCAGGATTAAATGCTTGTAAATATCTTCGGCACTTAAAAAAAGAATAAAAAATATGGTATAAAGTATTTCTCTTTTTATTTCATACTAAAATTTATAGAAAAAATTGAAAAAATTTAAACCATTATTATAATTAATATCTGTAAATCTGAATTAGCTACTAATTGAAGTTGTATAAAATTGTCTAATGAAAAGGAATTTGATCTTTTGATTATTGGGGGAGGACCTGCTGGATTAACAGCTGCTATTTATGGTGGAAGAATGGGATTAAAAACTGCTCTCTATGAAGGTAAAGGTTTTGGAGGCTTAGCAGGTACTGCTCCTAAAATTGAAAATTATCCAGGATTTGATAGTATTAATGGCCTTGAATTAACAGAAAAGATGAGGAAGCAAGCTGAAAATTGGGGTACCACGTTTTTCTACAATGAAGTCTCAGCTATAAATCCAAAAGAAATGACTATAACAAGTTATAGCGGAGAAATAAAGGGAAGAGCGATAATAATTGCAACAGGTTCGAAGCATATGACGCTTGGCTTATCTAATGAGTTTGAATTAGTAGGTAATGGAATTTCTTATTGTGCTACATGTGATGGTCCTTTATTCCGAGATCAAGTTGTCGCTGCGGTTGGAGGTGGTAATGCTGCTGGTTTGGAAGTAATTTATCTTTCAAATGTAGCAAAAAAAGTCTATCTTATTCATAGACGTCATTGCATGCGAGCTGAAGCATGTATAGTTGATGAGGTTGATTCATTGGAAAACGTTGAACCAATGTATAATTGCGTTATTGATGAAGCTATAACAAAAGACGGTAAACTAGGAGAAATAAAAATCAGAAATCTTGAGACTGGGGAAATTTCAGATATTAGTGTAAATGCTCTTTTCATAGCAATTGGAGTTGAGGCACAGAGTGATCTAGCTAAAAAAGCTGGGATCGAACTCGATGATGATAGTTGTATCAAAGTTAATAAAAACCAAGAAACCAATTTCCCAGGTATTTACGCAGCGGGAGATGTAACAGGTGGAATCCGACAGGTAACAACCGCTGTTGGCGAAGGAACTACTGCTGCGATGAATGCATATCTTTATATCAAACAAGGATGGTATGGAGAAGGATTATCAAAGTAAATGTCTCAATGAGATATAATCTACATATTACATCATATTTTGTATCATCTAGATAATTTCCATATAATATGGAGAATTACAAAATTTCTGCTTTTATAGAAGATTTCTTAATCGCAAAAGAAGTCGAAGAAGGATGTGCTTCCTCCACTATTCGGGCATATCGATATGATCTTCAGAAATTTATAGAGCTTGTGGGAGATCTCCAAATTAATTCTCCCCTTTTACGCCAAAAAGTTCGCTTATTCTTAAAGAAATTGAATGAGTTGAACTATACTAAGAAAGGGGTTGGAAGAAAAATCGCTTCATTGAGATCATATTTCAAATTTTTAACTTTAAATGAGTTTATGGAAAAAGATCCTATGAGTACCATTAAAACTCCTAAAATTAAACTTGAAGAAAGCCTACCTAAATTTTTAAGGATCTCCGATATGGAAGTTATTTTCAATAAATTAAAAGATCGTAAGTTATTCAACTCTCGGAAGAGTGAGCGATATTATTTAATTATCAGGTTATTGTACTCTACAATGGCTAGAGTTAGTGAATTATGCAATATAAAAATTCGAGACATTGATTTTGAAAGAGGTTATATACGACTCCGAGGAAAGGGAAACAAGGAGAGAATTGTTCCAGTTGATCAAAAAACTCTTGAAATATTTAATGAGCATCTTAAAAATCGAATAAGTTATGATTCTGAAGACTATTTGTTAGTAAATACCAGAAACCAAAAATTAAGCCCACGAGTTATCCAAACTGATATTAAAACAATAAAAGAGAAATGTGGTTTTCCTGATTCTAAGATTATCACACCCCACGTTTTCAGACATACTGGAGCGACTCACTTAAGACGCTCAGGCATGGACATTAGTGAGTTACAAGATATTTTAGGTCATTCAAGTCCAAATACAACAAGAATTTATGCTAAAAATGATATAACTAAGCTAAAAGAATCTTACTCTCAAATGCATCCTTTAAACAACTTAGACAAGTTGTAGTATGGATTTCAATTTCTAATTAAAAAATTTTTTATAGAAAAAACATAATTTAAGTAGTATAAGAAAATTTAAACTTAGAATGTTCTTTTATTACTTATACATCTAACTATTATACCAAAATTTATCGATTTGCCATGGACGAGGATGAATTCAGAAAACAATTCATGAAAAAGTCAGTCTTTAGACAAGCAAGTTCTCTTGATTTAAGTTATGTCCCAGAGAAGTTATATTGTCGAGATGAAGCCCTAAAAACATTGATATTTAATTACAGGAGAATTATGGAAGAAAAGGAGCAACCTTCTATTAATTGTTTAATTTTGGGAAAGGGAGGAGTGGGTAAAACATGTACTGCTAGGTTCTTTGGAAAACAATTCAGAACTATCGCAATTGAAAATGATGTTAAATTATTTTTAGAATATTTTAATTGTATCAATTTTCGGTCTAAAAGTAAGATAATTAGAGAACTCCTCGCCAAATACCAACATGGTAGTGGACGAGGCTTTAGTGATGATGAAGCATTAAAACTGATTCTATCGCAACTAATTCGGGATAAAGGATACATGTTATTGGTCATTGATGAGGTTCATCTATTAAAGCCAGATGAAGTTCTCGCGTTTTTAGATATTGCTGAAACATTTGGTCATCAAAATGCCAAATTATCTTTGCTTCTAGTTTCAAGAAGTAAGGACTGGATGACCATTGAAACTGAAAGAATATTGAGTAGGTTAAATGAGAAAATTATATTAAAGCCATATAATTTTGACGAATCTCTTCAAATTTTAGAATATCGTAGTGAGCTTGCTTTAAAGGAGAATGTAATTGACGAACAATTATTAACTATGGTTTCTCAAATAGTAGTTGATCATAAAAATATGAGACATGGCATTGAGATTTTAAGAAAAAGCGGTTCTTATTGTGATAAGGAGAGTTTAGATCGATTTACTGCAGATATAATTAGAGAAGCCTCTAATGATGTATATCCTACTTTTAGAAATGATATTGTAGATCAATTAAAAGACCAAGAATTATTAGCATTATATGGAATTGTACGCTCATTGATTGATAAAGGGGAACCATTTACCTTAGTTGACGATGCATTCGATGAATATAATGCAATATGTGAGAACTATTCAATAGAACCTCACGTTAAAATGAGTTTTAGAAAATACGTTCGTCAACTAACTCAGTTAAAGATCGTGGCATCTAAAACAGTTCGAATTGAAGATGCCACACGTGGAAGACATCTAGAAATAACTTTATTAGATATACCCGCAACAAAACTCCTTGAATTGTTAGATGATATTTTTGAAAAAAAATTCAGGAGTTAATTCAAAGTTTTTAGTATTTTAATAATATGACTCTTTTTATTATTTATCTCTAAAATAGTTTTACTTATTAAGGAAAACTTCTTTTATTTTTCTACTTTTAATACTTTTCTTTATCAGATTTGGAGGAAGAGTACCACTCTAACCATTCTTTTCGCCGATTTTTCTTTTGTTGTAAATCATCGGAATCTGTAATATTTTCATTCCTAACTTTCTGCCAATATCTATCCAACTCATGTCTTGTTAGTGATAATCCGCAGGATTGGCAAACTACTTGTTTAATGGCTGAATGATATTTCATAAACCCTCCACACTCAGGACAACGAGCCATTATTAAAACTTTTTGCGTTATTTATTGTTTATATATTATATTAAAAGAATTAATTAGTGTTAAAATATTTTTTGACATAAATTATAAACTCTTATTATTAGTTTGAAGTAAATAACCTATTTTTATGGTGTTGAGAAATGAAATCAGACGTATTTTATTTTACTGCTCGAACACACTCTCATGAGCAGAGTATGAGCAAATTTAAAGGAATTTTTGGATTAAAGAAACTTGGATTTGATCAAAAAATTAAAAAAGGCAAAAAAATTGTAATAAAAACGCATTTTGGCGCCTTGGAAAATACTAGATATGTTCGTCCTAGTTATATACGTTTTTTATGTGATTATGTTAAAGAAATTGGTGGAATTCCATCAGTGGCAGAATCATGTGGATGGGGTATTCCAGAAAGTGTGTCTGGTACTCATACAGAGTATTCGGGTAGAGCAACAGAAAAAGAATATTTAGAGACGGCTTTAATGCATGGATTTACAGAAGAGACGATGGGAGCTCCAATTCTTATGTTGGATGGAGAAGATGGAACGGATATTAAATTACAAAAAATTGATGGAAATCGATTTAAGGAAGTATTAGTGGCTGGACGTTTACGAGAATTCGATTATATGATATTAGCAACTCATTTTAAAGGACATGCAGGTGCTGGATTTGGTGGTTCAATAAAAAACCTAGGTATTGGATGTGTTTCAAAAGGCGGTAAAGTTGAAGCTCATACTGGTAAAACTTTTGAATTTAATTTCGATAATTGTAACCCTAATTGCGAGAATTGCATCAATATTTGCCCTCCAAAAGCATTATCTAAGGATGAGAACAAAAAATTGGTTTTCGATGAAGAAAAGTGTAAATTTTGCTATATGTGTGCTTCTGTTTGTAAAGATAAAGTAATCAACCTAGGGAGTGCTACGCGGGAGGAATTTATTACTCAAATGGTAGATAATGCAAAAGGAGTTGTTGAATATTTCGGAAAAGACAAAATGTTCTATATTAATTATGCCATAGATATTACGTATCAATGTGACTGCACGGGAGGCTCTGACATACCATTTGTTCCAGATATTGGAGTATTAGCTTCCTTGGATCCTGTGGCTTTAGATCAAGCGACTGTAGATCTTATTCATAATTCTTCAATTACACCTCATTCGATTCTATCTGATGTAAAAAACATACCATCTCAGGGACCTTTTGAATGGCTTTCACATACTCCTCGCTTTAATCCTGAATCAGGTGAAACAGATTTTAATCAAGATGGAATTGAATCTAAACACTGGGAAATTCAATTAGATATGGCCGAAAAAATTGGTTTAGGTTCCAGAGAATATAATTTAATAGAGATTAAACTTGAGAAAGAAGAAAAAAAATAATAATAATTTTGATGATTTTTTTTTAATTAAATTTAATTTTTATAGGAAAGATTTCCATGCATTGGCAATATCTTCTTCGCTAACTTTAAACTTGCTTCGGAGTTTTTTGTATCTTAAATTATTTATAAGGCCATCTTCCCAAATGTTATTAATACCTTGAACAATTGCTTTTACGTAATCTTGGTTGTCAGTATATATATCGATTTTATTCACATGATTATCCGTGCTATAGGCTACATAACCTGAAATTTTATCAAGGATTTCAACATATACATTTGCTTGTGGTGCGAAATAGTAAAACTTTGCACTTCTTCCACCAGTAGCAGCTTCACTTACAATTGCTGAAGCATCTACTTGTTTAATCCAATCTTCTATGAGATATGCTACATCTGGCTTAATCTTTGAAAATTTAGCTTTAACTTTCCTAGGTGAATAATAAAATGTATATTGCGGTTTACTCATCATTCCTAATTTTTTAGCTTGACTTTGAGCTTCTTTACCCATTAGCTTCACCACTGTAAATATTTAATTTTTAAATGTTGGGTAAGAAATTAATGTAAACTCAAATATTTAAATCAATTTAACAATATAGTTAAGAGATTTCAGTATTTCAAGAGGATACTGTTAAATTATTAAAGACCATATATGGAAATAGAGAATTTTCAAAAAACTCTCGTTCTTTCGAAATGTATTGACAATCTCCAAGCATTTTGATAACATTACCACTAATATTGCCAAGTTTGATTGGATATTCGATCTTTCCATTCTTGATATAATAACCATTTCTAATTTCTGCTCCAAAAGCCCCCGATAATTTACTTGGATTTAACCAGGAAAATTGATCAATATAATAACCTTCATTAATTTCAGAAATAATATCATCCAAATTCATAGTTCCAGGTAATATCTCAAGGTTGCTTATTCCATTATTTATAATTTCTGTTCTTATATCTCTTATTGCATTTCCGGTTGAACTTTGATTGGAAAATATTGCATATCTCTGATCATAAATGTATTTCTGGAAAATGCCATTCTTGACAATTTCGGTTCTTTGACGCGGGGAGCCTTCAATATCCCATCCATTGGTTCGCAATCCTCCTTTTAATAACCCATCATCTATAATAGAGATTTCTTCAGAAGCTACTTCTTGATTAATTGTAAATCGAGATAATTTTTGAAAAAAGGCTCTTCCTGAAGCATGATTTTCTATTACAGGGTTGAGTGCTTTATTTAATACTTGTGGAGAAAAAAT
>JBHLLI010000013.1:0-48659 GCA_048885765.1 Candidatus Hermodarchaeota archaeon | reverse complement strand
ATATCGTAATGAGCCCCGGTGGTTGACGAATTATGCGCAGGAAAACCTGGTGGAACCAATGAATTGGCTCTGACTGTGGTATCCTCATCAATCTCATGGTTAAGATAGGTATAGTTGAAGGCATGAGAAATAGCTTTTCTCCAAGTTCTGTTTAACACTCTACTATTAAAGGCAATGTACCAATAGATTGTACCATTGATATAAGGATTGACTCCATCTCCGGTCACCGTAATGTCTGGATCCGCTTCAAAATCAGGCTTGAGGGAAGCAATACCACCACCTAAATAGTCAATGTCTAAAGCCAACATAGCATTGTTTGCGGTAACAGCGTCTCTGTAATAAACCCAAACAAGGGCATCAAAATACGCACCAGTTCTCCAGTATCTTTCCCAACGTACTAACCTTCTTTCTGAATTAGGAATATATCTCACTATTCTGAAGGGACCGGTTCCAATACATAAATCTTCACCAAGTACTAACATTTCATCTGCAGGGGTGGATTCATGACCGACAATTGCACTTCCAGTATAGGCTAGTAAGCCTTCTGCAGGTGCAAAGGGTCTGTTTAGAAAAAGCATGACTGTGTATGGATCAGCTGCTTTATGGTCATCCCACCATTCTCTACTTAAGGTATCATTGAATATTGGGATTCCATCACTAAATTTATAAATAGAGTGAGGAAAGGCCATAACATGAGTGGCAGGATCTAAGGTTCCAGTCCAGTTACCGAAAAAGTTGATTCTTTCAAAGGTATGAATCACATCTTCTCCAGTAAAGAGTTGCCCATCATGAAAATATACATTTTCACGAAGATTAAATGTGAAATTAGTGCCATACACAGGATCACTTTCAAAAACCCAACTTTCAGCTAATCTTCCTACAAGAGGAAAAGCGGGGTCAGCTAGATCAGTGGCAATGAGAGGTTCAACTATATGACGTAGCATATCGTTTGAAACACTATCCCATGTATCTACCGGATCCATTGTAACAGGATTGGTTGTACTTGCTATTTTAAGGACCTCTCCAGTTTCAGGAGGTTCTACAACAGTTAGCATAGCTAAAATGACGTTTCCAACACCAGATGCCGCTAATACAACTGCTAAGATGATTATCGCTAAATTTTTTTTCTCCATTTCCATAGTTAATTCACATATTTTTCTTTAGTTTTTTTCAAAATTTTTGATGTTTTAAACTAATCTTTTTCAAGATTTTCTCTATTTTTATTATTAGATTATAGATTAATTAAAACACGCAAATTTTTTATTTAAATATTATTCCTAATATTTCTGGGTGAATATTCTTTCCCACATATCAAGATATTCTGAAATGATTGATTTTTCCGAATTTTCAAAATATTAAATTGTAATTAAAATTAATCTTGAAATTTTCGTTTTCATCATTTTTTTTAATTTATTTTTACAGTTTAAGAAATTGAGAGAATTCTCCTAGAAGATATTCTTCCAGGAGAGGATCTTATTTCTCTCAATACGAAAATGGAAAAGAAAAAAGAGAGAGCATGAATATAAGAATATAAATTAAAATTCCTATTATTAAAACTCTCTCTTTTTAATACACTTGATAATATTTTTAATTATTTTTTATGTGTTTTTTTATGTAATTTCTTTAGAATTAAGACATGAAGAATTTTTATTTAAACCTTATATCTAATGTTTTCTTAAAATCTATTTTTCTAAAATTTCAAAATATTAAAAAGCAATTAGTTTTTCTAAATCTTCAAGATATTAAAGAAATAGACTTCAAATATTACTTATCTCGTTTAGTCAAAATATATTGACACAAAGACTCTTTAGCCTTAAAATCTCTTTCTTTATTATCAATAAATAGTTTAGAATATGATTTGTTGAAATACCAAACCAAAAAATCTTAAAAAAGTTGGTATTATGTATTAATTTAAACAGAACTATAAATAATAAAAAATATCTAATATGAGTCATTATATTTTCCTGGTAACTGTACCCAATGAAGAAGAAGGTAAAAAAATAGCAAATGTTCTTGTTAAAAATAAAATCGCTGCATGTGTGAATATAATTCATAATATCTTATCGATATATAGATGGAAGGGAGAAATTGAGGAAAGTAAAGAGGTTTTATTACTTATCAAAACAATTGAAGAAAATAACGAACGTTTAATAAAAAAGATCAATGAAATTCACAGCTATAACACACCAGAATGTATTGGATTTAAAATCAAAGTAGGTTCTGAGAAATATTTAAATTGGATTACTGAAGCCGTTGAATAATTCCATATTTTTTTTCTGATATCATGCTAAGTATTTTTCAAATAGATTGGATTTCTGTAGATATTGTCATAATAATACTGCTTCTTCTTCTACTAATATGTGTAAAAATATTCAAAATTACTCACAGATGGCGTTATTCTTTTTCAAATGAAGATTTGATTAATATTTCATTCTCTACATCACAAAAGAAGGAGAATAATCAAATTATTCTAACAAAAAAATTGTGCTTGACTAGAAAATCATCCATTAAAGAAATTTCTGACAATATTCCTCTAGTTCTAATATTTAGAAGGAAAAATAAAGGAAAACTCTATAGGATTTGCACAGAAGGGTTGGCTAGTTATGGTTTTGATGTTATAAACATAAAAGCTAAATTTAAAACCAATCCAGATGATGTAGCATTGGAAAAAAATTTTATTGATGAATGGAAAACATTAATATCAAATATACTTGATAAGTTTAAAATGAGGGAAGTAAAGATAAAAACAAATTATATAATTATTGATTATTCGAAAAATCTTTTAAATTATAAACAGATTTTAACAAAGTCCGAGATTAAAGGAATTATTAGTATTAATCCAAAGATTAATAAAAGTAATTTTTTAAAATATCATAAGCTAAGCAATAGTACTTATATCAATTCAAAAATATATACAATATTTAGTGGAAGATCTGTATTTTTCTTTAAAAATAAACATCTAAACAAGTTTTTAAACAGTTTTTTTCTTCAAAAACATTATAATTTAAAGCATTTAATTATAGATAATGCCAGAAATTCTTTCAAGTATTATGAAACAATTTTATTAGGAATTATCATTGACATTATAGAGAATAGGTTACTAAAATCATAATATTAATATTGGACTATGAAAAAAGAAAAAATTCTAAGAGATCATTTCGAAAAAAGAATATATTCTAAAGAAGATTGGACTCTCTTACAAAAAAAGAGGGAGCGTGCAATTAATTTATTATACATGTTCGTTAAAGAAGGTTTCAATCCATATCTCCACGGAAGCATTGCCCGTGGTGATGTTCATGAAAATAGCGACATTGATCTCATATTTTTTCATCAAATTCCTCCTTTTCAAATAGAACTTGTTTTAGATAAGAATGGATTTAAAAACTATTTTCGAGAAATTATTATGGCTACTCCCTCAGATTCAGTTAAATTTTACATTCATTTAAGTGAAATTGAGTGTATTACTTTACCTTTGTCTAAATTTGAGAAAAAAACAATGGAATTTTATGACTTTGGGGGAAAAATGGACTTACATCAATTGAAAATGGATATAAGAGTATCCGGTATCGATAAAAGATTAGTATTAATCAAACCGAATTCCCAAGGACATGAAGAAATTTCTATAATTGGCAATGAAGCTAATGCTGCGAAAGAAGTAGGAATTAGCATTGATACCTTAAATGAAAGGAAAAAAGTACTTTTGAGAAGAGAAAAATATGGAAGGACTGGAGTCTTTCTAAAAAGGCCTATTCAGATGAGTGAAAGTACAGAAGATATTTTACAAAAATTAGCAAAAAGGAAATCGATCATAAGAAAAAAATTATTTAAAAAATGAAATTAGTAAAATTGGCAAGAACAAGGGGAGAATCCTATTATATCAAAGGGAGAAAAATACCTGAAGGTTGTAAATATTGTTTAAAAGGGTCTAAAGTAGTCTTGTTTTTAAACGGGATATGTCAAAAACCAGAGCACTGTTTCTGGTATTGTCCAATATCAGAAGAGAGGAGAGGCAAAGATTTAACATTTGCAAATGAAATTGAAATCAAGAACAAAAAAGCAATACTCGAAGAAATTGAAAAAATAAGTGCCCAAGGGATGAGTATCACAGGTGGAGAACCACTTTCTGAATTGAACCTTGAAAAAACTATTGATTATATTAACTATGTTAAAACAGAAAGAGGAAAAAATTTTCATGTCCATTTATATACAAACGGTGTTAATTTTGATGAAAATATCGCTATAAAACTTTCTCTAGCGGGATTGGATGAAATAAGATTCCACCCAGCAAAAGAAGATTGGAAAAATATCAAAATGGCTTTAAATAAAAAATTATGTGTAGGTGCAGAAGTTCCAGTAATCCCAGGAAATACATATATGAAACTTCTTGAAGAATTTGTGTATTATTTGGATATGATAGGAGTGGATTTTATTAACCTAAACGAATTTGAATTCTGCTTTCCTAATAGCAAGTCTCTTAAGGAGAGGGGCTTTAAATTGAAAAAAGATTCAATGGCTGCTGTTATGAATAGTCGAGAATCAGCTCTTAATTTAATTCGAAATTTAGGACCGGAAGTTGATCTAAAAATGCATTTTTGTTCTATAAGAGCTAAAGATTTTCATCAATTAAAGAACAGATATATTCGAAGGGCTAAGAATATTAGATTACCTTATGAAGTTATTACTGAAGAAGGACTCTTATTATATGCTCAAATTGCGGGAGAAGAAAAAAATTTACAGAAATTTTATGAATATTTAATCTACGACCTAAAAATTAATAATAAACTACTTAACTATGATAAAAATTATATTAGATTACCTTTTTATATTTCAATTGAAGATCGAGTGGTCACTTTTTTAGAAAAGTATGAATTAACGGGATATATATTAGAAACTACCCCATTTAGACGTTTGAAATATAAACAGATAACAGAAAAAACTCCAATAAAAGTATTTAAGAATGAGTATGGTTTTAACTGAAATTAGAAAAGTCACATTGAAAGATTTAAAGCAAGTTGTAAATCTCGAACATAAGATTTTTAAAGAAAATGCATTTTCAAAGAAATTATTGAAAAATTTGATAGAACATAATACTCTCTTTTTAAAATTGGAAATTGGGAAAGTTAAGAAAAAAATTATTGGTTTTATTATAGTTATAAGGGATAAAAATGAAAGGGTAAATATGGTTAATTTTCTCATTAAACAAAAATTTCAAAGTAAAGGTTTTGGTTCATATCTTCTTCAAAAAACCATAGAACAAGTAAAAAATATTGATGGGATTAAAAAAATTGTTTTAAATGTTCAAATAAGTAATTTAGTGGCAATTAATTTGTATGAAAAATTTAAATTCAAAAAAAATCCAGACATTCTTGAAAATTACTATCAATCTGGGGAGAATGCTTATTTAATGGAATTAGAAATTGACTAAAACTAAAACTTATAAATAAATTCTATTATATTTTTTGTAAATATCAATTTAATTATTTTACATTAATATAAAATTAATGGTGTTAAATAAAAATGGCTCCCGTAGATAAAGATTTACAAGAAGAAATTAAAAAAGGTGTTACACTTCAAAAAGTCGATGAAGCAGAGTTAAAGAGAAGAGAAGAAGAAAAAAGGAAACGCATGGAAGAATTAGAAAAAGTTAAAGAAGCATTAGGAGAAAAGTAGTAGTTCCTATATATTTAATTGAGTTAGTTTTTATCTTTTTTATTTATTTTATTTTTCTTTGGAATTTTATTTTAGGTAATTTGAATTAAGCTTTTCTTAAAATTTGAATTACTAGTAAATAATTATAATTTTTAACGAGTTAGTTTTAGATTTGAAAATTCTCAACATAGATCAAAAACACGGAGAAGTGTCTGTTAAGGTTGAAAGTCTTAATGATTTATGGTCTCTTTATAATATTATAAATAAAGATGACGAAGTCACTTCCCTAACTCATAGAAGGGTTGTTCTTAAAGAAGGAACTTCTGGAGAGCGAAAACTAATGAAATTAAAACTTAAAGTTGAATCTTTGTCTTTTCATGAATTTTCAAATCGATTGAGACTAAAAGGTAAAATTTTAGAAGGTCCGGATGATTATGTTAGCTTTGGGACCTATCATACATTTAATATTGAAGTTTCTCAAAAGTTAACAATAATTAAAGATGTTTGGCTAAAAAGTGAATTAAAAAGGTTAAGAGAAACATCAAAATTTGAATTGAATTTTCTAACTTTCATAATAGCAATAGAAACAGGCTTGGCTACATTATCTCTTATAACAAATTATAGTCATAAAAGGATAGCCACAATCAGAAAAAATATTCCTGGTAAAAGATATGAACAAACTTATAGAAATAAGGCATTAGATGAGTTTTTAACTGATATCCAAAAGCTTACAGCAGAAAATATAAAAAACTTGGAGATAGATTTAATCATTATATGTGGACCTGGAAATATTAAAGATAAATTAATAAATTCTCTTCAAAAAAACCCTAATTTTAACTTTAAAGGTAAGATTGAATCAGTACATGCAAGTTCTGGAACTGAAAGCGCAATTCGAGAAGTTTTAAAGTCAAAAAAATTAGAAAATCTAAAGAATAAAATCAAAGTCTTACAGGAGGCAGAAAAAATAGAAGACATTATGACTCAATTTGCAAGAGATGCTGATCTTATAGTAATAGGTCTTGATGAGGTTACTAACGCTTCTCAAAAAGGAGCAATTAAAGAATTATTGATAGCAGATGTATTAATTAGAGGAACTTCAAAAAAAAATAAACTAAAAATTGAAGAAATAATAACTAATGTTGAAGATAGTGGTGGTCAAATCAATATTGTGAGTTCAGAAAACGTTACTGGAGAACAACTAGTAGGTTTAGGATCGATTATCGGTATTTTACGATATAAACTTTAAAAATATTATGTCAAATGAAATTATTTATGTGGATGAAAATTCGGAAATTCCTCTATTTGGTGTAGATTTTCTTGGTATAATTGATAGAGGAACTAATGTTATTGAAATTAAGCCTTTAACTCTATGCAATTTGAAATGTAAATATTGTTTTGTAAAAGCTGGAGATTATACTACTAATTTTATTATCAATCCTGACTATTTAATTGAGAAAATAGAAGATATTGTTAACATTAAAGGAAATTATAAAATCGAAATCCACTTTGCTCCGTATGGAGAAATACTTCTTTACCCGAATTTATTCAAGTTAATCAAAGAAATTTGGAAAATAAAAGGAATTGAAATAATATCACTACAATCAAATGGTTTGTTACTTAATGAAGACATCATTAAAAAATTAGAAGACGCTAAAATAACACGAATAAACATCAGTTTAAATTCACTCAACCCAGAAGAAGTTAATTATTTATGCAATACTAATAATTATGATTTAAATAATCTGTTGAAAAGCATCTCACGTTTACTAAATGGTACAATTGATGTACTCCTCGCACCAGTCTGGTTTCCTGGAGAAAATGACAGAGATATTGAAGATATCATCAAATATGTAAAAGATTTAAGGAAAAGGGGCTATTCTGAAACTAAAATTCAAATAGGCATTCAAAAATACTTGGTTTATAAAACTGGTAGAAAATTAAAGAAAATTAGGCCAAAAAGTTGGGGTTATTTCTATAAGCAATTAGCCCTCCTTGAAAAAACCTATAATATAAAATTAAAACTGGGACCACAAGATTTTGGAATTCATAAACGGGAAACTTCTGCTTCCTTAAATGTCCAAAAAAATGATTTTATAAAATTAAAAGTTGTTTCTAAAGGACGATGGGAACATGAATACATCGGAAAAACTGATAATAATTTTGGAATAAAGGTACTTTTAGATCAACCTTTTAGTCAACCAGAGAAGTTTATCGGACGGGAAATTAAAGCAAAAATTATAAAAGCTAATTACAAGGATAATATTTTGACTGCTATCTTTTCAATATAAACTTAAATATTAATAATATTATATTATTCAAAATAACTATATCATATACAATATTTATCAAGTATTTTATATGCTGAAAGAGAGGGAATATAAATGAGTCCTATTATTACGCATGAAGATGAGCTAATTTTAGCAAAGGCTGAGAAAGACCTCGTCTCACAATTTAAAAAACTGGCTAAAGCACAAAAAGATCTCATCAATTCTCAGAAAAAATATGCAGAAAATATATCTAATGCAAACATTATCCGAGAAATGTTAAATCGAACCTTTAGAGACGTGTTAAAACAAATGCAAACTCTTGCCCGAGAACATAGATCCAACATTAAAGATGAGGAAGTAAACTTGTATAAGGATATTATTTCAAAAAATGATGGATATATTAAAGCAAATAACAATTACTTAAACTCAATTAAAGATCTTGCCGTACAAAAAGAATATCTAGTACAAAAAAAAGAAGAATTTGTAGATTCCTTAGCAGAGCTCGCTAGTAAAAGATCTATCGTAATTAAAAAAGCTCTAGATGCTGAAAAGGCAAAAAATAAACTAATTGATGGTGATAAATTAAACATCCTCGACCAACAATTAAATGATGTCCAAAGAGATTTTGATAGAGCGAGAGATATATTCATTAAAAAAATATATCAATTTACAGAGGTAAGAGATGAAATTAATGCCCTCTGGATTAAATTAAAAGACACTATTACCGAATTGAGTTAGATCTAACTTTTCTTTTCTTTTTTATATTTTTTTTCAAAAATTTAATTGAGCTTTAACTTAAATTTATTAAATCAAAATCTATTAAATTACTAGATAATATTAAAAATTACCAGACTTAAAGAGTTAATATGTGTGCTGAAGAATTTGCAAGCTTCTTAGATAGTACTCGAAAAGCGCCATTGGAAGAAAAGTTAAATGCTTTTGGTGATATCATTGAAAAGATAATGTCTATTGTTCTACGCATCCCCGATTTAGTAGATCAATCCTTAGGCAGTGTAAATGAAAAAGTATCAAATTTACAAAACCAAATTAATTCTCTTAGCAATCAAATGTCATCAATGAGATCGGGAGGTGCTCCAGCAGCAGCAACAGGTCCGGTAGCAGCACGTGCACCTGGAGGACCGCCTGGAGGACCGCCTGGAGGACCACCCCCACCCCCACCGGCTGGCCCACCTGGGGGACCCCAAGGTCCTGGCTCTACCCCTGGTCCTAACCGACCTGCAAGCCCTGTTTCCCTTAGAGGGGCAATAATGGGTGAGCTTAAGCAATTATTCGCCAAACGTAAACAAAGTTAATAAACTATCAGGTAAGAAGATAGTTTATAAACTGTAATTTTCTTTTTTAGCTAATTTTACTAAATTCGAACAGAACTTTTTCTATATACAGCAAAATTTATTAGAATAATTTCAAAATTAATTTTATCAATAGAATTAGCTTAATTTTTAGGGTTTTAAGTTTTTTAGAACTCTAAAAACCCAGGATCATCGAAGATGTCTTCAATTTTCCTTTCTTTCTTAATTTTTGTATCGCTTTCAGCAAATAGTGATTCTTCATCAGTTCGAACTCCCCGTTCAAGTTCTTCAGTATCAAGTTTCAATAACGCATCCTTTTCAAGTTGTTTATATTTTTCGGCACGTGTTTTCCAATTATCAACTTCATCTAAATTTACATTATCTTCTTCTAATAAGATTGCTGCCTTAGTTTTACATAAGTCTGATAAAATAGAATAGGATAAAGCAAGTTCCCCCCATTCATTATCTTCTTTTAATCTCATGATTCGTCGTTCTAATCTTTGTAACTCCTGATCAGCATAATATATATCAATAAAATCCCCAAAAGCGTCAACTGGTTCTGAGATAGAATTTACTAATACTTCTTTTGTTAAACCACAATTTCCACATTTAACCGTCGCAAAAGCACCTTTCTTTTTAAGATCTGTGACTTTTACACTCTTCTCACCGCACTCTGGACAAGTAAAAATTTTCGGGACCCTCTTTACACGTTTTGGGCTAACTTGTTTACGTTTTCTTCTTCCCATCGATATCACACCATAATAGGATAAAATTTATCAGTTTTCAATTAGAATAAAGAAAGGGGAAACTAAAATATTTTTGCTTTTATGTGAAAAACTCAAGAAGCTTAATAGTAAAATTTTTTAGGAATGATTAATTATTCTAATTACTCTTTTTCACTGAAATGCTAATGCTACTTTAAAAAAAAATGAGTGGATTTTAGGTATGGAACATAATAACTTAACATTAGAGCATGATAAAAACTTAATAAATAGTGTTCTTGATAACATAGATATGAGATATGTAATCCTTTTCTTATATATCTTAAGGAATGATTTATTTAAAGACTTAAACGATAAAACTCTGATTGAATCATATGAAAGAATACTCATACTGGATGATATATACAAAAGCAACATTACAAAATTTTGGAATAAGGAATTTATTGAAATTTATATAGATCTGGGACTAATAAAAAATATTCGAAGTATGAGAGAATTTGAACAAAAAGAGGATGATTTTATCATAAAAGTAGGAGAAGAAACAATTACTATTGAAAATGATACAATATCAGTTCCAGATGATACCTTATATTTAATTATCAATAAGAAATTTAAATTTTTAAACAGAAGGAATTTTAATTTAGCCCTAACAAGGCTGAAAGGAGTAAGATGTGAAAAGAGTAATGTAATTCATTCGTTAGTTCTTGGAATTGGTGAACATGATTATACCTTACCTGATGATTTTTATTATATTTTAGACCAATATGGAAATATTTATCAATCAATCAAAATAGAAATAACAATCGAAGGATTTTTTCAAAGATTTAAAGAAACTAAAGAAAAAATCAATGGATTTGTAAAAAGTTTTGATCCTGTGCTAAATAGCAAATTAATTATAAACAAAATTAATAAAGCAATTCAAGAAAATAAAGATATAATACAATATCTTAAAGATGAGAAAGTCGAACTTTCTGATAAATTTAACATTGATAAGATTGATATTACTTCGGATATCTTTAAAGAATGGAATTCTAAATTGTTGTCATTATTAACACACAGAAACCAGCTCGAAGACATTGAAAAAAAATTGATGGATTTGAAAAAGATTTATTCGGGTAAGGAAAAAAAATATAGTTATCTGGAATTTATTGAAATGATTTCTTTCAATGAGGAAGGAATTGTCGATAATATTCAAAAAACATTGATCGAATTAAGAAAGCAGTTGATTAAAATTAATGAAGATATAGATATCTTTACAGAAAAAGAATTAAAATTATTAAATTTGGATTATGAAAGATTAATTATAATGAGTAGTGATGAATAAATTGAAATGTCCTGCTTGCGATATTGAAATGGAACCTTTAGTAGCGGGGATATTTCAATGTCCACAATGCAAGAAAATTATTAAAGAAAAAGATCTAGATTCAGAATCAGAAGGAAAAAAGGAAACTCTTATAGGGGATTTTCAAGAAGGTGAATACTTTCATAAAAATGCAAGTTTAAATAAGCAATATGAGATCTGTGAAAAAGGGATAACGGTAAACAAAACTGAAAATCGATTATTCGCAGCTTTAATTTGCCATAGTTCCTATTTGAAGGATGAAAAATATGTGAGGCTATCATGGTGGAAGAATTTTCAACATGCTGGCATGTTTAAAATTTATGATAAATATGTTTTGAATAATCTTATCATTGCTTTAGAAAAAATTGATGAATCTTTTGATAATATTTGGAATTGGAGTGGTAAATTTGGAAAACAAAAAAATAAAACAAAAGAGGATTTAGAAAAAGAGAAACAATTAGAGATAATAAAATATAGGATCCTTGAAAATCGAACCTGTCCAAAATGTCAAAAAAAAATGGATAAAATGAAATCTCATTATGAGTGCCAACATTGTGGAGAAATTGTTATATTAGAAGGATATAACCAGCCAATTTTTAATATTCTTCCAGAAAATATTGATCTACGTTTCCACGCCAATTTTCCAATAAATTTTTATTTACCTGTGAGTGGTATAACTCTTAAATGGTTGATGGGGGAATGGAAAGCATTAGCAGTGATTTATTCTAAGGATAATCCAAATAAGAGATGGTTGAGGTTTTATTGGTGGGTTCGCGATTTGAGTAATATTTTGAAGTATGGTCAAAGGGAGATGGGAAATGGTACTCAAATGGGTTGGAAAGCCCAGAAAGGGATCGCATCTCCAAATTTATATGATAAAAAACTTGTTAAACCATTAATTAATGCTTTAAGAAATATCTCAACTGAATTAAATTGGACAATAACTGAATAAAATTATAAAAATTGAAAAAAATGACAGAAGTCGATGATACAACCTGGAAAACCCTTTTAAATGATTTTCAAGTGAATCTTGAAAAAGCAATAGAGGAGTTACAAAAAAGAGACGTAGAAAATATTCCAGGTGCAAAAGAAGCTTTGATCCAAAGATTAAACAACATGAGACTTCATTTTCCGAGAAATAATGGTGATATCTTAACAAAATCTATTAATGACAAAATTCAAAATGCTTTTTTACCAAATACAAAGAGTTTTTCAGAAGCCTTGCAAAAAATCTTGAAATCAAGAACTCATGAGCAAGATTTTATCATTAATGAGTTACTAAACGGATTTGTAACATCTAAAGCAAAAGCTATAGCCTCTGGAACTCAAGGGCCAATAATAGATAGAATTGTAGAAGCTTTTAGTAAGAGAAATGACTTCCACATCGTAGATCATCAGTTTTATGCAATGTTTGGTGATCCGAACAAACCTCGTCATTATGTAAAAAAGCAGCTTGAAGAGCTTTCCAATCTGTTTGGACTGGTATCTAAGGAACTAGTAATTGAGAAAGATGTAAGGAGGAGTGAACAAAAAGTATATGTATTTTATACATTTCCAGATGAAATCATTAGCATCCTTGAAGAAAAATATTTGATTATTGATGAAGAATTAGGATATGCTTATGTTTCAGAAGAATTTGACAGGAATGTTTTCATAAGCATGTTCTTAGCAAATATTGCAATAAATAGAGATGATATTGATAAAATTGGTGGGGCATATACTATTAATGGAATTTCAGCGATATTTGCATTAATTTTACTACTCAGTTTCATGCCAAAATTAAGCGTAGATGAGACTAATCCCATATTGAACGATCCTAATTTTAATGAGAAAAATATGAGTGTTATTCCAAAATCTTGGATGATGAAACAAGTATTAGAACCATTATTCGAACCTCTAATTAAAATTATAGCCTATCGAATAGGAGGTGGATTATGGTTGTCTAAAATAATAGATTCAGAAATAAATAAGAAAATTCATAATCAGATAAGATTTCTTCTCAAAGATGTTAATAAATGGATATTGGGTAATCTTTGCAGAGTTGAAATACCCATTTTTATTGAAATATCTAACATTTTTACTGAAGTTTTAGTAGGTTATGATGAACAATAACATAAATTTAAATTAGAGTAGAAGAATGAGCTATAAAAAAAAAACAACTAGAACAGTAAAGCCAGGAAGAAAGAGAGAGAAGTGGACAGATATATTACCAAGATACTTAACATTTTTAAGTCACATGCGCCCAATCTTAAGAGAAACAAGAAGAATAATTCTTGATTTAGATGCAGATCTATTACTCGATACAGAAATTTTGGATAAAATACGTCAAGAAGAAGAAAAAAGGAATATACGTAAAGTTAGAGCTCTTTCAGAATTCTCTGCGATGTATAGATCCAATATTTACGAAATTATTAAAGATTTTATTATCAAATATCGAGAAAAAATACCTATAATCGATATTAAAGATTATATTGTAGATTTTCTTCATGAATCAATTGATGCATTGAATGTTTTGCGTCATATCACCAATCCTGATGAAGTAAATTTAAAAAAAACGTATCTATATCAGTTGGTTAAATTTATTGAAGATAAATTATTCCCAAGAGGTGCAAACTTAAGGATAATATACAATAATTTAATAAACAAATCCTCTGAATTTTATGAGTGTCAACGTCATCTTTTACAACCTCACACGTATTATCGAGAAAATCTAGAAAGTCCGGATTTTTTTGAAATTCCTGGTATATCGCCCAAGATATATCAAATAATCAATAATATAACGTCACTCTTTAATTTAGACCCTAATTTTGGAGAATTTCCAGAAAAAGAAAATCATGAAGTTCCAATGATATTAAAAAATGAGGTATTTTTACCCTACATTGATTCAATTGCTAATGCCGAGGAGGAGGCTATAGAGAAAATCGCAGAAAGAATTGGCTTACGGTTAATTGATGGAATATTTATAGCACCTCAAGAGGATTTTGTAGAAATTTTATTGGAAAATAACTTTTTACGTGACATTAAGCAATCAGATGGAACAATAAGGTTATATCCACAATTCAGTAATGAGACCTTATTTTTATATTATTTAGCTTTTGCTTCTCAAAGACGAGGCTTCTTATCAAAGGAATTAGTTAATTGGATTTCTATGAATTACGCATTTCTGATATACATGGGTATCTTAAAGTGGAAATTATCAGAAGAAAATATATTTTATTCAATATTCAAAGATCTTCAAACAAATGAAAAAGTGCTTCCTTATTTAATGAAATTAATATGTTTTCCAAATTATTTAGGATTAGATAAAATGAAAATTAGAGACTCAATTCAATATCGAAAAGAGATTTTTAATTTTATTGGATCTCAAATTGATAATCTTAAAATATTAATAAATGAAATATCACTCTTTTGTGAGAGTTTTGAAAATAAAAATTAAAAAAAAATTACTTGAGTTAAAAAATTATGCCAAAATCTAATAATGGACAGGAAGATAAGTTAGTATACTCTGATGATGTTATTAAAGAACGACTTGGAAAATATGGAGCAATATATTTTCCTATAGATATAAAAGAAACAGTAGAAGATATACTGGGAAATGAAAATAAAAAAGAAGTATTAGATGATTTTTTTAAAGCCCTTAAAAAATATAATGAATTTGTTGAAAATTTAAAGAATACAAAATTAGCTCCTAATCTTACAGTTCTTCTTTATGGGCCTCCTGGTACTGGAAAAACCTCTCTAACAAGAGGATTTGCTAAGAAATACGAAATTCCAATATGTGTTGTAGAGTCGGATAGGCTTGTGTCACCTTTATTAGGAGATACTATTAAAAATATTCGTGGAGTTGTAGAATTAGCTGCTGAAATATCAAAGGAAAGAAATGCATTTATATTATTTTTCGATGAACTAGATGCTATTGGCTCTGAAAGATCAAATATTCATGAAGTAGGAGAAATTAAAAGAGCCGTAATTTCATTTCTCCAAGTTATTGACAGAATAAATTATGAAGGAGTGCCTCTTGCGATTTTTGGTGCAACGAATCATCAACATCAGTTGGATTCAGCAATATGGCGTCGCTTTACTTTCCATTTTAAATTTGATTTTCCGGATTTTCACTTACGGAAAAAAATTATAGAATCTTTCGTTAATAAAATAAAAAATGCGAAAATCGGAGTCGATGACTTAATTTTTTCAAATTTAACAAGTGAATATGAAAAAGTTCAAGCAGTTTCAAAGGAATTGGCAGCAAAAATAGGGAGACCTATATCTGAATTTGATAATGGGCTTTTGTGGGATGAATTCAAGAAAAAAAATAAAACACGTGGCCTTTTAGAATTATCATATGGATATTCAGGTTCAGATATTGAAAGAGGCACGAGGGTTGCTCTATTAAAATCAATAAATACTGGAATATTGAATTACGATGATTTTTATAATTCTTTAAAACTCGTTGGTGGTACAGCTATCCATGTAGATAGACAAGATATTTTAAGTAATGCAAAAAGAACTCAAACTACTACATTCAGAGAAAATAGAAATAGAAATATAGGTCCTCCTGAAATATAATATTAACAGAAAATTTAATTCCCAAACTTATGAGCGATAACCAAATATTTAATCTTGAAAAAATAAAGGAATTAACAAACCCAATTGGAGATCTGCAAATAGAACTAAATCAAATAAATGATAAATCATTTAAAATAGCAAAGAATATGGAACGTATTGAGCAAGAATTTGTTGATACAAGTTTTCTTTCCCAAATATCAAATCTTAAAGAATTATTAACCAATGTAAAAATTAAACTGGATAAAATTTCTAAAATAAATCTTAATAGATTTCTGGATTTTCAAAATCAATTAATTACTAAATATAAAGACCATTTTAAAGAAAGAGTAAAAAATTTAAATCTTAATAGGGCAACAGCAAAAAAAATAGGACTAAATTTAGTTGAAGAAAAGAAAATCAGTAAAATCATCGAATTTGTATCATATGTTCCATCAATTGAAATTACTGACTGGTTGAAACTTCTAGATTCACTGAAACATAATACGATTTTCTTAAAATCTATCAAAAAAACTCACAAATTTTATGAAAATTTAATTCAGATAAAACTTAAAGAAGAACTGAGTAGAATTCCAGGAGAAGTTAATCCAAATTTAATAAAAGAATATGAAAATTTTTTCATACAGAATCCTACTTTATCATTTGATGAATATCTCAAAATTATAGAAACTAAGCTAACTCAATATGAATTAAGTGAAAAGAGAGCAATTATTGAAAAGGTTAAAGAGAAACAAGAATTAGAAAAATTAAAAAAGAAGCAAGAAGAACAAAAAACCACTTATGAAAATTATTTAAAACTTTCTGATAGTGAATTTAAGAGGCTTAGAAGGAAGAAAAGTAGAGAAAAATTGACAGATATTTCTAAAAAATCTACAGAAAAGAAATCTATCGAAATAAGTGATGAAGTCTCTGAAAAAATTAAAAAATTTAAATCTCAATTTGAAAAGAGCTTTAATGAAAAATATATGATACAAAAAGATGAAGATAAAGATCCAATTGATTTAATTCGAGAAAGAAAAAAAAGAAAAGACAAAGAATATAAACAGTTTGAAGATCATTTTGAAAACAAATAATACAATTAAAAGGTAGAGACCATTTCTAATATCAATTTTAAGGTATCCATTGGTTCAAAGGATATTTTGATTAAGGATAGATTCACAGCTATTAATGGTAAAATCAAAAAGAATTTACTAAGTGAATATAAAAATGACCTATTTCTTGAACTTTCTCAAGATTTAAACGTTATTCCTATTATAAAATTTATAGAATTATTACAGGAACAAACCCATGAATTTCAAAACTTACTCAAAGCTAATGAAATTTTATCCTTTTTGCATGAATATCTCAAAATTATATCCAACAATATAGCGATATCGTCCAAATATAATGAAATTATCGATAACATATTAATAATATTCGAATACATCAAACTTCAAAATCAAAAAGAATCCTTGTTAAAAGAATTAGAGTTATCAACTCACTACAAAAAATCAAGTGATATTGCTGCTACAAAGGATTTATTGAAAAAATTAAATGAGTCATTAACCCTAAATATAAAAAAATTGGAATTGTTCGAAGAAGATTTTTTTCAGCGTAAAAATCAAATTGACCAAATTAAAAAGACACTAGGAGATTATAATTCAAAAATTCAGCAATTAACGAACCAAAAGAAAGATTGTTTTAGCCAAATTAACCGTATTACTAGAGAAATGGCAGGTGATAAACCAGAACCGAAAAAAAATATTAATGTTGATATAATTGAATTTGAAGGGAATTTATCAAATGCAGAAAAAATAAGAGCGATTCAAAGGAAAGCAAAAGAATTTCAATCCGAAATTAATGATATAAATTCAAAAAAAAACCAAACTCAATTAAAATTAGAAGAACTCACCCCTCCCTTTGAAATATTTGAGAAAGATCATCAAGCTCTATTAGATCTAATCAATACTGATAAAAATAGGATAAACGAATTAAAATCTGAACTTAGGAAGAAATTTAAAGAAGAAAATATTACTGAAGTTGAAGAATTTGACGTAGACACAAATAAATCTTTGAGATCGTCTATAGAAATAAAAAGTGAAATTGAAAGAACAGAAATTGAACTTGAGAAATTTACTCTTTCTGACGAAATTTTTAACCTACAAAATCCTTTTGATTTGTCTCTTATAATTGAAAAAGTATCTAATCTCTATAAGAAAATTTTCAACAACGAATCAAATTTTATTATTTCTAACAGCGAAAAAGAGCTAAATAATTGCCTTCAACAATACAAAATATTAGAGAATTCAATTTCGAATATCGAATCCCTTGTAAATAAATTTTTGATAGAGATTAGTATAAATTCGCAATTTAATATAATAATAAGTGAAGATCAGACAACTTTCTTCATTAGTTTATTGTTTGTTAGAAGAGATAAAGAAAAAGTCAGATTTGAAGATTTAACTACCCCTGAAAAGATATTTTTCATTATTGTATTTTATCTCTCAATTAAACTCCATATTAATGAAAATCATATTATTTTTTCAAATGTATCAATCTTAAGTCAATATAATAAAGCGGGTTCTATTTATCGAACTATAAGAAAAATTTTACCACTTTTTGAAAAAGAGAAAGTTTTATCCCCGTTTAAATTAACTTTTATTTTATCTAACTTAGAATTGAAAAAAGATATTAAAAATTTAAAAATAATAACAGTTGAAGAGTGTTAAGCCAAATGACCACAAATAGTAATGAAATTGGTGATACTATAAGAAATATCACAAAAATAATTTTAACAAATCCTCAAAAAATTATTCGAGAAGAAGATCTTAAAAGTCTAACTAAAGATTTCGATTTTGACGAAATAATGAGTGAAATATACTTGAATTTAAGAAATGTGGGTTTAGAGCTTATAAAAACCACATTTCTTGAGCAAAAATATTATATACTAACCTCAGAAGGAAAAGATGATAATATGACACCATCTCAATATGGGACATTAGCTTTGATCATTGCTTTGAGCAAAGAGGTTGATGAGAACATGAAAATTGAGGACTTAAAAGAGATTTTTAATGAAGTATGGGACTCTGATGTTCAATTTTTAATCGATAATGATTTTATAAGGAAATTTGATGAGTTAGGAATAATTAAAATAGCTCCTTTAGGAAAAGCTATTATGAAAAATATTATTATGGATATTGAATTAAAAAATTTGCTGAATCTTTTTTCTGAATAAATTTAATAAAAAAATTTAATTAATATAATTAATCTGCTTCCAAATCCATTTTAAATTGTTCATAGATTTTCCTAACTCTATCTGCTGAAGGTCCTTCTCCTCGTACTCCATTTTCATCGACAATTATTTTTCCACTTAAGATGGAAATGATATTCTGATCTTCTATATAATCCACGTGGCCTTTAGTAAAGATAGTAGCAATTCTATCTGCTAAAGCTTGCATAGGAAATGGTTCTTCCTCAAGACTTACAAAATTATAAAAATTATTCCTTATAAACAATTTAGGAAATGACTTGTTTTTTTCATTTTTAGCATTAATTAGAATTAAATTAGAGTCTTCTGATATTCCTTTTAATTGACCAACAAAAAACTTATCCTTATCAATGTATACCTTAACAATTTTATCAATTAAAGTCCCCAACTCTGTATTATATTGCCTAATCGACATAATTCATCAGTTCTTTTTTTGATAATATTAATATTATGTTCTTTTGCTTTTATTCTTATTTTTACTAATCTAATATATAATTTATAAGTTTGGAGATATTTTCTCCAGTTGTAGCACTTGTAACAAAGATTTTGAGATTTGGGTTAATTTCTTTTGCGTCGTTTATCATATCTTGAACTTTTACATCTATAACATCGTTTAAATCAATCTTATTAATAACAGCGACATCAGAAAATTTAAACAACATAGGGTGTTTACGTATTACCCATGGTCCTTCTGTTATTGATACGATCACAATCCGTTTCTCAACACCTAAAATAAAATCAGAAGGACAAATCAAATTACCTACATTTTCTATAAATACTATATTATATTCTTTTAAATCATGATTTTTTAAAACCTGGGAGATATGATATGAATTCAATGAACATTCTCTTCCAGTATTAATTTGAACTGTTTTTACACCAAATTTTTCAATTCTATCAGCATCTATTCTCGTAGCTACATCTCCATTTATCACAAGAATTTTATAATCTTTAGATATATTTTCAACTATAGTTTCAATAATCGCTGTTTTGCCTGCCCCTATTGCTCCAACAAAATCAAAAGCTCTCACATTTTTTTCTATAAATTTTTGTTTATTCTCTTCTGCTAATCTATCATTATTCTCAATTAAATCTTCATTTAATTCTATTATTCTAGATGTCTTATTTCCGGGCATTGTATTTACTCAAATAAACTTATAAATTTCATAGAGATAAAAAAATAAAGAAATATTCCTTGATATTTTTTATGAATTCTAATAAGAGAAATAAGTATGAACTTATCTTAAGTTAAACTGATATTTATATATAATATATGCCCCTAAAATGCCCCCTAACTCTGGTAAGTAAAATATTATATAATATGGATAATACCAGGCAAAAATAATCACTGGGAACAATCTAAGAAGGACAATTAAAAATAAAAATGATCTTCCACTCATCCGAATTGGTAGAAAATACATAAAAGCAGTTATTTTTTGATTCATAATTGGAAAAAGGGAATATGATAATAAACCTAGTATACCACCCCATGCTAAACCAACATAAAGGGGGGGTGTGGTTTCTAAGGGATATATACTTATGAGTGAAAATCTCAATAAGAAATAGAATAAAGCTGTAAATAAGCAACAAATTATATAAATTATTATTAAAAATTTTGTTCCATGGCTAGCTTCAATATTTCTGACCATGAAATATAGAATCAATAAAATAAATAACAAGAAAAGCAGACTTAATGGATCATCTGTACTAACAAATATGCTAGTAATAAAAGTATGGTATGTGAAATTATATACTAATCCGTTTAAGCTTAATGATAAATATTCTGGTATTCCATAATAATTAAAAAACAAAGCTGTAATAGAGAAAGCTATGATTGCAAAAAATAGAAATTTTGTTCCTTGATATTGGGAAGTTTTTTTATAAGGTTTTTCATATAATCTTAAGGTTCTTTCAGTTTGCCTATCTTGTCTTCTTAAATATTTTTTAAATGCTTTAGGTTCTTTATCTAAATATACCTTAGACACTGGTCTTTTCTTTGTTGTGTCTTGATATCTTTGTTTAGTTTCTCTTGAGGAAGTAGGGACTACAGGTACATGTTTTAATTCAAAGGTGCATTCATGATTTTCGGGTAATCGATGTTTTTTACAAAAAGTACCTCCACAATACTTGCATGTGAATGGTAAATAAGAAATTTGATCACCGCAAAATTCGCAAAATGTCAGACTATATCACTTTAGTATCAATTATTTAGTTTTGGCGTCTTAATATAATAAATAATAAAACTCAAAACTCAAATTAATTAAAATTATCATCCTTCATAATTTTTACTTTTTATTTTTCTTAGATTTTGATTTTAATCTTTTAGATTTTACTATACTTAGATTAAAGAAAAATAAGGAAACAATTAAAATTAGGGAATATATGGATTTGAAGCAACCGGAGCATATACTAACATATATGTGATAATCAAAAATGTTAATAATGAGCCAGCCAATGCGATATATACTTTTTTATTCCATTTCCAAATATTTTGACCATCTAAAATACCAATAGGAATCATATTAAACGTACCCAACATGAAGTTCAAATTTGATGCTAATCCTATCAATTGGTTAAGCGGGTAAATTGGAATTGTAAAAGATATTATGAAAAGAATAGCACCATAAATTAGATTAACCGTAGGTCCGGCAGCCTTACATAATCCCGTGGTTCGATCAATTTTACTTAACCCTAGAACAACAACAGCCCCAGGTAAAGCTAATGAAGGGAAGCTACCTCCACCAGAAGTCAAAGAATAAATGTTCATTACAACTCCTATGACTGTTAGAATCATCCCGAACGTTAACAATCTGAATTTTGTTTGCAGATTAAAATGAATAGCTACTTGCCTATGTCCTAATTCATGGAATAAAAACGCTGTGGCATAAAAACCAGCTAACATGAATATTGCCCATTGATATCCAGCAAAATTTATCAATTGAGGAGTAAATGTTATAATACCTATAATATAAATTAATGATACTCCGATAATAAAATGGAATATTTCTGATTTATGAGGCAATAAAATTCCCTTAAACTTAATTCCTGAATCTGGATCAAAAGCATCGATGGGTACTTGACTTTCTTGGCGATACCAGGTATACGTTCCATCCGTAGTTCCTCGAATTACTCCAGGAGTACTTTGTTGTGGATAGGGTTGCTCTTGAGGAGTGGGTGAAGTCTGTTGTATTTGACCATATGATTGGATAACTGTTGGAGATTGTTGTAAAGTCGAACTCTCTCTTATAATATTACAATCATGATTTATTGGGTCCATATGTATATTACAATAATTATATCCGCATTCACTACAGTGAAAAGGCTCTCCAATTATCTCTCGTCCGCAATGTGCACAATTTGTCATAATGATTACCAAATTTGAATATTTAATTTTTCAAATCTTTGATTTTTTTAATAAAATATAATATTAGTTACTTAAAATTTTATTGAGAATAGTATCACTTATTTTTTCTCATTATTGTAATATTTTTCATCTACTATTTATTAATTATAAATTAAGAAAAATTATATTAAGCTGAACTCTACTAATTTATTAAAGTTAATCATTTGACTGGTGGTTTTTATGAGTGAAGATGAAATGGATAATGAAAATGAAGATGATGAATCCCTAGATGAAGAGCGAAAGAAATTAGAAGAAATGGGTGTAAATAGTACTTGGGGTATTTTAACAACTGGTGAAAAGAAAAAGAAAGAACCTGAAGAAAAAAAAGAATTTAGGGGTTTTAAATAATCTTATTGATAAATATAATTCCTTTTAATTTTTCCATTGTTTAGGGGAGACATAGATTTATTGTAACCAAAAAATAAATATACATCAAAGTATTAAAATTAATTAATAACCAAATAATTAAGGAGAATTGATTTATGGGTCATAAGGTTTACTGCCCTACTTGCGAAGAGATCGTTGAACTACGCCGTAAGAATTTCGACCATCAATATCACGAGATTTTACTTTTTCTAGTTCTCCTAACTTTAGGATTGGGTTTTTTTGTTTACTTAATTCTAAAATATAGCAAAAAACCTAACACATGTCCCAATTGTGAATCGATTTTTGATTTGAATAATCTTCCATCTGATCCATTGAAAAATACAAAAATTTTAGGGGCAGCTAATAAATTTAAACTTCCTTGATTTTCATTTCTTTCTCACATCTAGGACATATTTTATCTTCTTCAGCAAGTTGCTTTTTCACAATAGTTTTTTGGTATTTACATTTACTATTTTTGCAAATAAGGCTGTATTTTATTAAGTTAAGCGATTTTTTATCTAAATGATCTCTTTTTTTTTTATCAATAATACTCTCTTTATCCTTTTTTGTTGTAGTTTTCTGTTTTTTAGAAGTCTTATCAGTTTTTTCAGGCTTTATCCACTTATCTAAACCCATTTCATCTCACTCTAGGAAATCTTATAATAAATATAAAAGGAGCAATTCTAATAAATGAAACATTTACTCCCTAAAATTAAAATCTAATAATTAAAAAAAGAGAAAAAAATAAAAACTTGTTTATCCACATTTGCTAACTAAAATACTTGAACTTCGCCAGCAATGAGTCTTTTTCTTAAATCGAAGAAACTTTCCTTGCTAAGTTTTTCATTAGATACTTCTTCTGCAATTTTCTTAACTGAATCAAAACTTACATTATCTGCAGGTATTAATTCAATTGAATTAACCCATGGATTGGTTATCTCTCTTCCAATCTGAGATAATAGTTTGACATGTGCCTCTAAAATATCTCCTTGACCTCGTTTAATTATCTCTCTTGCCATCTCTGTACTTAAAACATTATAAAGTTTTCCTACATGATTTATCGGATTTTTTCCACATACAGCTTCTAAACTCATTGTTCTACATGGAGTTATCAAACCATTTGATCTATTTCCACGCCCAACTTCTCCATCATCTCCGGCTTCAGCAGACGTACCTGTAATTGTCAAATACATAATTCCTTTTTCAATATTATCAGCTACATTTACTTGACAAGTTACATCTCGCTCAGGGATAATATCTGCGGCTAAATCCAAAACTGCTTCTTTAATTTGACTAGTATAATTAACATATTCGCTAGAATCATTAATATATTTACTAATCATTGCCGCTGCAACAGTAATTCCAACTTCATTACCAATTCTTTCAACCATCACTTTTATATCTTCACCCGAAGCTTTACATTTATCTTTAAATTTATCTGAATTTATCAATTTTTCTGCTTCTAAAGCAATCTTCTCAACATCCGAATATGGAGCATAACCAACTCCAAAACTGGTATCATTAGCAAGTGGTATTTCCTCAGTATGGTGGGATTCATCAAATACTCCAGTTAAATCAATTGATCCTGGTCGGACAGCATAATCAAATTGAATATCTCTATTTAAATCAAGGTTTCTAAAAATTTCTGAAAGTACTTTACGCTGAGTTTCTATACAGATCGTTGGAATAGGAACATATTCTAATTTACTTGTACCATCACCACATTCTGTAAGAATCTGATTTATCGCCCTCCCAACAATCAAAAAGTATTGTGGTTGGATAATTTGACCACCTCCATATTCTGGTCTAGCAGTACCACCGACAAGAGCAGCTTTATCAACATTATGATGATAAACCCGATCAAAATTCTCAAGATAATAAACACATAAAGCTCTTGAACAGGCATCAGCAACAGCATCGCAAACTGTGTCAGGATGTCCAATTCCCTTCCTTTCACATAGTTCTGGGAATTCACTCCTCTCAATTGGTAAAAAGTTAGCACGAGTAATTTTCAACATTTCATTTAACCAACTTCTTAATTATATAAATAGTTCTTTTAAATATATTTTAAAATTAATTATCAGTTAAATTCCTTATTAAATCGAAAATTTAGATAATAAATTTTCTAAGGGATCAAAATTTAATAACCTATATAAATATTCTATTACTACAATATGCATAAGAAGCATATAATTAATTTTATTTTATTATGGAAATTTTACCCTCTCTGAGTGATATCAAACGGTTACGTAAAAAACTAAGTATTAGTCAAAAAGAACTAGGAGAAGAATTGAACATTCCACAATCTACAATTTCCAGAATAGAAAATGGCACTATAGATCCTCCCTATTCTAAATTGAAAAGAATATTTGAATACCTTGAAATTCAGCGAAGGATGAGAGAGAAATCCAAAAAGCATGCGAAAGACATTATGGTTAAAGAAATTATCTCTATCAAATCTAATTCAACACTAAGAAATGCAGTAGATTTAATGAATAAATACGGAATCTCACAATTGCCAATAATTGAAAACAATCAGAATGTAGGTAGTATCACATCAAAAAAAATACAGCGATATATAACAGATAATCCAGAAGTTATCAATATAGAAGTTTCGCTTATATTAGAATTGCCTTTTCCAGAAATTGGTAAAACTTGGAATGCAAAAGATATTTCTGATTTGCTCTTGAAGTATCCTGCTGTTTTAGTCAAAGAAAATAATAATTATATAGGAATCATTACAGATTCTGACCTACTTAGAATGTCTAATAATAGGTAAGAAATTCCCGAAGAAAATATCAAGTTCGATAAAAACTTAACAAACTCTGAATTAACACACCTTAATTTAAAAATGAATAATTTTTTAACATAATATTGTTTTTTAAAAATTAGATTTGACGATTGAAGAGATAGTTCAAAGGATTGTTGGTTTATTAAAACAAGCTAATTATGAAACATTAGCTCTTGGTAATTTTGCTACAACTAAAAATAAATTCTGTTTTGATCTTTTGGCTAGAAAGGATGATTTAGTGTTTAGTGTTAAAATTTTTCCCAATATTGATAATTTGAATCAAGATATAATTAGAGATATTAAGTCTTTATCTTTAATCCTAAAATCAAAACCTCTATTAATTGGAATTAGAAATCGGTATCAAAAATTAGTGGATAACACAATTTATGTAAGAGAAGGTTTACCATTCATAACTCTTAATACATTTGAGAATATTCTCAATGATAACTACCCTCATATCTTAGCTAGAAGAGGAGGAGGAATAGTATTTTTAGATGGTACATTAATGAAAACTATGAGAGAAAAACATTCAATAACAAGAAAAGAATTATCAGAAATCTTAGGAGTCACTAAACGAACAATTTGTTCATATGAAAACGAATCTATGAGACCTTCTGAGAAAATCGCAAAAAAAATTCTGGAAATCTTGGATGATAATACTCTATGTAGAAAAATTAATGTTTTTGGATGGAGTATTAATAACGAACTAGGAGAAAGCAATTTTTTTGAAGAAGATGAATTGAGTAATTTTGAATCCCATGTTCAGGATATAATAAAAGATATTGGACTTTCTTCTTATTGGTATAAGAAAGGATCAGTTCCTTTCAAATTATCATTATATTCTCATTCTGATGAAATAAAATTAGATGGATTTTATCCTCTATTTTCAGGTATAACTGAAGATCAAGGAAAAATTAAAGAGATGAGCTTTCAATGCTTGAAGATGTTCACAGATTTATTCCATAAAACTTCTCTATTTATTATAGATAATGATATAAAAATTCCTGAACCATTTAAAAAAATAAAAATTCCAATAGTTAAAATTAAAAACTTAGAAGAAATAGATAATGAGCAAGAATTCATTGAACTCATTCAAGATTCCTGAAGATGAATTCGACCTAATATGTGGGATAGACGAGGCGGGTAGAATCTAATTCTTTTCGAATTATTTGTTAAAAGGCTCTGTCTTAGGCCCAATGGTAATATGCGGAATTTGCTTCAAGAAATCAAAAATAGATTTGTTATCAAAAATAGGAGTGAGGGATTCTAAAAAATTATCTCCTAGAAGAAGGAGTGAATTAGCACAAATCTTAAAAAATAGCTGTTTCTCTTTTAAGATCATTGTTATTAGCCCTCAAGAAATTGATGGGAGAGAAAGTAAAAGAATTACAATGAACCAACTTGAAGAATTAAAAATGGCAGAAATTATTAATGAATTGAAGCCAGATGTAATTTATATTGATGCTGCTGATGTAAATGAGAGGAGATTTGGAAATTCCATAAAAAACTTGCTAAATTATGTTCCCAAGAAAATCATTTCTAAACATAAAGCTGATGATCTCTATCCAATTGTTTCTGCAGGGTCTATAATAGCAAAATTCGAAAGAGATACTCTAATCGAAGAACTTCAAAAAAAATACGGAAATATTGGCTCTGGATATCCTTCTGATGAAAGAACAACCGAATTTCTAAGAGATTTTATAAAAAAACATAAAAAAGCACCTATAATTGCTAGAAAAACATGGGACACCACTAAAAAAATAATAAATGAAGAGATCTCTTCAAAAAAAATAACAGATTTTCTTGATTAATCACTTTTTTTAGCTAATAAAACGATATGGTTAGCAGCATATTTGTGAATGTTTATACTTTCTAAAATCTTATATCCAGATTTTTCTAATGTCTTCTTCTCATGAGAATATGTAATATCAGTCTTTTGAATACTATCAATTGACTGAGATTTGATTGCAAGTATTAAAATTCCTTCCTTCTTTAAATAATAATCGCAATTTAAAATAGCGATTTCTGCTTGTCGTGGCTGTGCAACATCTTGATATATTAAATCCACTTGAGTAAATATATTTTTAGCAAAACTTTCAGGAAAACGAGCATCACCTAATATCGGTACAATATTTGACCTACTTGATACATTTTGTATTAATTGTCTGATACTTCTTTCAGCAAATTCAACACCATATATTACTCCAAGATTTATTATATCTGAAAGATGAGAAATAGTAGTACCCGAAGATGCTCCTAAGTACAAGCAATTCAAATTTTCTGAAAAAAAGTGTGTTATTGGATTCTCTAAAATTAGTGCTGCTAATTTGCTTCTATATGGGTCCCATTCTCGATATTCAAAATTCTTATAAGTAATTAATTTCTCTCCATATATCTTTTTTCCAACATCAAGGTTTTTTGTATAGAGTTTTAGCCTTTCTTGAGGACCTGAAATGAAAACATTATAAAATTTGGGATGATTTCTTATCTCAATTCCCGACATTTATTAACCACATTAATATTTTATCTTTTTTTCTTTGCTTTCTTTTTTTTATTTTTTGTTACAGGTGTCTTTTTTGGAGGATTTGGGTATTTAATTCCAATTTGTTTAATTTTCTCTTCAATTTCCTCTAATAATTTATCACCTATGAATTCACCATTAAAATAGTCTATTTTAGCAGCAACACCGATTTTTCCTGCGACAACTCTAGCAATCTTACCGCGTTGCCAAGGCTTAGCTGATCTAATTTGATTCCATTGAAAGATTAAACCATGTTTTGGTCTTTTTTCACCTGTTTTGAGAAATCTATATAAAGCTTTTTCGGCTCCTAATAATTGTATTCTTGATGCGGGCATATATGCTAACTTCTGTAAACTTCCCGCTCTCGCTATTAATTTTGCACCAATCAAAGAACCAATTAATGAATTAATGTTAGGAGCAAAACTCTCTAATACTTCTTCTAAATATGTCTCTAATTCTAAACGGTAATTATCTAAAGAAATAATTTGATCTGCATAACTCTGTATCATAGATAAATCAAAGATGGCTCCCATTGATTCCAACGCATATTTCTCCAAAGCTTTAATTTTCCTATCTTTTAAATCTAGCTTACTCTTAATATTTTCAAAATTAAAATTCTCTCTAGATCCCAACTTACTAATCAAATTGGCTAATATAATATTATCTTCAATAATTTTATCAGTAAGTTCAGGGAAGTGTAAACCATACCATTCTCTAAGATGACTAGAAAAGAGACTGATTGATTTTTTAATCACATCTAAAACAGTAATAATCTGAGTGACTATATTATCTGAATGCCCACTTACTTCACTAACTTTCTTCCTTGTTAATTTTTCACTTATTTCTTTATATTGTTTAAGGATTTCTTCCCCGGTTTTTTGAATTCCAACCATTTCTAGGTTGTTTTTTAGATTTAAACGAAATGATTTGAGTTCTAAAGATTTACTATCTAAAACTGTTTTATATCCTAATTTCTCAGAAGTAAGTAACTCTAACTTAATATTGTCAAATATTAGTTCATCAAAACCAGCATTTTTTAAATCTAATAAGAAGTGCTCATATATTTTTTCGAGTACGTTATTTTCTAAAGAATTATAAAATTCAATAATTTTATCGTAATTACCATCAAAATCAATGAAATTTAAGATAGTACCGGACTCATCAAGTGCAAAAATACCGATTAGAGTATCTGCAATGTATGACTTCATTTTGACTGGACAATTTATACTTATTTTTCCTTCATTAATAATTATTATAAAACTATAATCATTATTGTCTTTTAAAAAATGCTAGAAGTAAATCTTTCTGGGTTAAAATTAAAATCTCCTATTATTTTAGCATCAGGCATTTTAGGGGTTTCTTTTTCTTCAATGAAAAGAATTATTGATGCTGGAGCAGGTGCAGTAACAACAAAATCTATTGGACCCAAACCAAGAAAAGGTTATAAAAATCCATCCATAATTGAGATATCGCCTGGCACTTTCATGAATAGTGTCGGACTTGGTAATCCAGGAATAAATGAATTTATTCATGAAATAAAAGAAATAAAAACTCATAATATTCCATTAATTGTAAGTGTTTTCGGTGATACTAATGAAACTTATCTGGATGTGGCAATTAAAGCAGAAAATGCAGGAGCGGATGCAATTGAGATTAATATTTCTTGCCCTCATGCTGAAGTATCATCAATAGGGATTGATAAGGATTTAACCTATGATATTGTAAAATTTCTAAAAGAAAACCTTAAAATTCCTCTTTTTGTAAAATTAAACCCTAATGTAACTAATATCACCGAAATTGCCTTAGCAGCTCAGAAGGGAGGTGCTGATGGAGTAGTAGCCATAAATACTTTATCCGCATTGAAAATAGACATAAATACCCAAAGACCCATTTTATCTCACGGAAGTGGTGGGCTTTCTGGGAAATCAATTCATCCTATAGCGATAAAAAAAGTATATGACTTATATAAAATATTAAAAATCCCTATAATTGGGTGTGGGGGAGTTGATTCCTGGCAAGACGTAATAGAATTCTTCCTAGCAGGGGCTTCAGCAGTACAAATTGGAACTGCGCTTTATAAAGGAACTGCCCTTATTACAGATATTAATTCAAAGATTACTCAATATCTAAAACATAACGCTTATACATCTATCAATGATATCAAAGGATTAGCACACCAGTTTAAGACTCAAGAGGTGCCTGATTTTGACTGAAAATACAATAAGAACTGTAAGAATCCAGAAAATAATAGATGAATGTAAGGATATTAAAACACTTTACTTCAGCATTAAAGAACATGATAACCTAATTGATATTACTCCAAAACCGGGGCAATTCGTTATGATATGGGTACCTGGCGTGGATGAAATTCCAATGTCGATTTCTGGTTGTGATGATGATGGTAATTGGGCCATAACTGTAAAAAATGTAGGAGAATGCACAAAAGCTATTTACAATTTAAAGATTGGAGATTATATAGGAGTTAGAGGACCATTGGGTAATTTTTTTAAAGTTCCAACTGATAACCTAAAAACTGTGTTTTTAATTGGAGGAGGAATAGGTATGGTACCTTTAAAATTTCTATCAGTTGAACTCGGCTATAACCAAATAAAACATACTATAATTGAAGGGGTAAAAGTTAAGGATGAGTTAATTTTTGAAGATGTATTTAATGAATTAGCATCTGAAACATTTTATTGCACTGATGATGGAAGTTTTGGAATTAAAGGTGTATCTTCGGATATATTTAAAGAAATGCTAAAAGACTATAGTAAAAAGGATTTGTCAAATATTATCGTTTATTCATGCGGTCCAGAAATCATGCTCTACAAATTATCTAAAATTTGTGATGAAAATAATATTGAGTTCTATGCGAGTCTTGAAAGAATCATGAGATGTGGATGTGGACTCTGTGGACTATGTGCATTAGATCCTTTAGGTTTACTTGTTTGCAAAGATGGACCGGTTTTTGATTTGAAAACTCTAAAAAAAATTCAAGATTTTGGAAAATTTCAAAGAGATTTCACTGGTAAAAAAATTAACATTGAGTAAATAACTACAGATTTAGAAGCGATAAATCAAAAAATATTTACTTTAGGTTTGCATTTATTATTTGAGATTTATAAGATATTCAGATTAAAATAATTAAATTAGCTAATAAAATGGATTCTTTAGAATCTGAAAAAATCAAAAAAATTTCAAGGGAAATCATAGATTATTTATTAAATAATCCAGAAACCCCACACGGAAAAATAACAAATATTAAGGGAAGAATCGGTAAAAAATATAAATATAATAAAGTAATAAAAAATGCAACCATTTTGGATTATGCAACTTTAGAGGAAAAAAGGATAATTACGCAAATTTTGAAAAGAAGAAAAACTAGAACATTATCTGGAGTATCTGTTATCGCAATTATGACTAAACCACTCCCTTGTCCTGGAACATGTATATATTGTCCAGGTCAAGATTCTCAACCTGAAGAGAAAGTTGCTCAAAGTTATACAGGTCGGGAACCTGCTGCTATGAGATCTATTCATAATAATTACGATCCATACTTTCAAGTCCAAAGCAGAATTAGTGATTTAGAAGCGATAGGTCACACAGTTGATAAAATTGAATTAATTATAATGGGTGGTACCTTTCTATCTACTGATTTTACTTATCAAGAAAATTTTGTCAAAGGGGCTTTAGAGGGAGTAATAGGCCAAAGAATGAAAACATTAGAAGAAGCTAAAAAATTTGCTGAAAATTCTAAAAGAAGTCTTATAGGTCTTACCATAGAAACAAGACCAGATTATTGTAAGGAAAAAGAAGTAGACCAAATGTTGAGCTATGGAACTACCCGTGTCGAGATTGGAATACAAACAGTTTATGATGAAATATTTGAACTTGTAAAGAGAGGGCATAGTACATTAGATAGTAAAGAAGCTATAAGAATAGCAAAGGATGCGGGGTTAAAAATAAACGCACATATTATGCCAAATCTCCCTGGATCTAACTATTCAAAAGACTTAGAACTTTTTGATGAGTTATATACTAACTCAGAATACCGCCCTGACATGTTAAAAATTTATCCAACTTTAGTAATTAACGGTACTGAATTATATAATTGGTGGAAGAAGGGAAATTATTCTCCTTATACGGATAAAGAGTTAATAGATTTAATAGCAAAGGTCAAAATGAATCTTCCCCCTTTTGTTAGGATTCAGAGAATTATGAGAGATATCCCTGCCACTTTGATTGAAGCTGGTTGTAAAAATAGCAATTTAAGACAGTTGGTGCAAGAAAAATTAAAGGAGATGGATGAAACTTGTAAATGTATAAGATGTAGGGAATTTGGATTCAGTAAAAGTAAAAATTTTGTCAAGGAGATTACTCTAGAGGATATTAAACTATATCGATTTGATTACGAAGCTTCTCAAGGAAAAGAAATATTTTTATCTTATGAGAATAAGGAAGATGATTATTTAATAGGATATCTACGTTTAAGAAAACCTTCTGAATTTGCTCATAGACCCGAGTTGAATGATGGAAAAACAATGATAGTGCGAGAAATAAAAGTTGTAGGTGAACTTGTCCCAAAGGATTTGAAGCCAAATTTTTTTACTCAAATTCAACATAGAGGTTATGGGAAACTTCTAATGAATAAAGCCGAAAAAATCTCTACCGAAGAATTTGATGCCAAAAAACTTGCTGTTATTAGCGGCATTGGAGCAAAATCTTATTTTTATGAAATGGGGTATAAGTCAGATGGGGTATATGTATCTAAACTACTCTAATCCAAAATAAGAGTTGTAAACATTATTTAACTAAAAAAAATTGTAAGTCTTCTTTGATAGATATTATTTTAAGTTTGGACACAATTGCAAAAATGATTTTGCCCTCCTCCCCCATCATTTTTGGAGTTTTGTCTAAATTAATACGATATTATCTTATATTTAAATGATTATATTAAATTTTTTTGTTGTTAAAGTCTATTCTCTCTTTTAGTTAGTTTCAATATTGAACATGTGGTTAGTATAAGTGTCTTCATGGTTAAATTGTACGTTCTAATAAAAAAGAACGTTCCTACATTTTTCTTATAATTAAAAAACTTTTTCTTTCTTATACCTTTTTATATGATATATAGTACTATATATTAGACAAAAATGAAGAAATGATGTATAAATGCCCTCACAAAAACCTCTATCAAAAAAAAAAATAGCACAACAAACGATTTCAATTGCCCCAGACCTTAAAGAAAGAATAGATAACTATGTAATGGAGCATCATGAACAACAACCGGATGATAAAAGGTTCAAAAGTGTTTCCGCTTTTTATAATCATGTTTTACAGAAAACTTTAGATTGTTTCGACAAAGGAAAAACTTTAGACGATTTTGAAAGTTTTGTAGATGGTGAATTCAAGAATTTTTTTGATAGAATCTCTTTTAAAGCGACAATTCCATATTATGAAGAAGCGATTAAAGCAAATAAATACACGAACCCTACACTAGAGAAATTGCCAGCTTTCTTTTTAACAATTAGACGATTTTATATGAAATTGATGGAATCACGAGAGATCAAAGATATAAAAAATACAGTAGGTCGAATTAAAAACTATTTAGTATCAAATAATTTAACCAAAGAATTCAAGATAGATCTTTTTACCGGAAAGAGTCGTACAGATTTATCTGGAATTTTTGAGTACGCAGGTATTTATAAAAACTTAAGCTATGATACTTGTAAATATACATCTGCCTTTTTTGGGATATTAGGAATAAAAGTAAGTAATATTGTATATTCAGAAAAGGATGGATACTATAGGTTCGATTTAAAAGCAACAGATTTGTTTTTTCGAGATGATCTAGCAAAAACTGAGAGAACCAAGTTAATGAGTGAAAATATTTCTCATTTTATAAATTACAATAAAATTATTGATGATAAAGATTTTTATTTATGGATGAAGTTAGCTGAAGATAAGAATGCAATTATTACCTTCAGCAATGAAGAAACTCAACACAAATGGTTTTATTTGATTGAAAGTGAAATTAGAAAATTCTCAGACAAAGATGACAGACTCCAAATTTTAAAATTTTTCGAAAAGTTGCATTGGATTGATATTGAAAATGAAGATGATCTTTTCTTTTATATAAGATTATCAGGTTCGAAATTTGAGGCTGAAAGAGAGTTTTTGATGAAGATCCTTTCAAAAAACTCACAGTTAACTCAAGATAATGAAGGATATTATTTAAAAGACTTAACTTAAAGAAAAAAAGGTGGATCTCGACCCCCTTATCCCTACCCGTTTTTACCCTTTTTTACCTTTATGGCAAGGGTCTCCTGTCATCCCCTTGGTTTTTATCTCTAAAACTGCCCAATATTAATTTTTCAATAGTCTATTTAAAGGTTCATATTAACTCTTCTCTAATACGAAATCAAAAACAGAGTTTCCAAAATAGAAAAATAGTCGAAATTGTAAACTTAAATTATTATAAAATAAAAATGTACTTTGAAAAATCCCATATAGAATTAAATCTTAATTAAAAATTGATTTTTATTTACTAAATCGAACTTTTCATCTAACATAAATTTAAAAATTATTTAGAACTTAAAATACTATGAGTGATAAAAAATTCCTATCAACTAAGAAAACAGCACAACAAACGATTTCAATATCACCTGCTCTTAAAGATTGGATAAAGAGATATGTAAATGTAAATCATAGGAAAGATCCTAACGATGAGCGATTTAAGAGCATTAGTTCATTCATTACATATATTTTGGATAATGTTATGAAATTATTTAAAGAAGGAAAAACAATTGAAGATTTTAAGAGAGTAGAAGACCAAGTCTATAAAGATTTTTTTGATAAATTTACGTTCAAGGCCACCATTCCTCTTTATGATATGGTAGCAGAAAGTAATAGATATACTCCAATTTCTTTTGATTTTATTACACGGTTCCTTATTGGAGTTTACAATTTTTACAAAAATATTTATTTAAAGGAAGAAAGTCCTGAAGGTTGGATACAAATATTTGAACGTTTTAAACATCGAACCTATCCTTCTAATATTACGAAAGAACTCAGACTTGAGATTCTTCCTGAAAGAGATCAAGGGTATGGAAAAGGTTATATTGAGTTTGTAGGGAAACAAAGAAATTTACATTTTGAAAATTGTAAATTTTTTGCGGGTATTTGTGGGCTTTTAGGATTAAAAGTTACAGATTTTCATTATTCTTCTAAAGATTTTTATGGCAGACTTGATTTAATAGAGACACCCCTTGCGTTTAGAGAGGAATTAGCTAAGAAAGAGCGAATAAAACTCCTACAAGAAAATGTTAATTTTGTCGCAAACTATAATAGAATGCTTACTGATAAAGATAAGTTTTTATGGATGAATTTAGCAGAAGATAATGATGTCTATATATGTTTTAAGAGTAAAAAAGCTTTTAACAAGTGGATTGGAGATATTGAGAAAGATTTACGTAAATTTGGTCCACAAGAAGATTTTCTTCACAGAATCTTGACTTTTTTTAATAAGCTCCACTGGATTAGAATTGAAGATATGGATGAATATTCTTTTCGGATTGATCATTCCCTTGATAAAAATAAGCAAAGACAATATTTATTAGATTATCTTTCAAAAATTTCAGAAATTACCCAAATAGATGAAATTTATCAACTAAAATAGTCTTATTTTATCCTTTAATTAAATTTAAGGGCTTTCAATTGATAATGGTTAAAGATTTAAGTGAAAATGCTTAAAATTATTTAATATAAAGCACTCAACTTTAGTTAATTTTGGGGATAAAAATGGTAGTTAAACCACTAAATGAACAAGTACGAGGAACTCCTCATCTATCTCTTAAGGTTCCTATTTACTATACACAAGCACTTAAGGATACTACAGAAAAATCGATGATCACCAAACAAGCTAATGGTCTAAAAAAAACACTTGAGAATTTGCCTATCATTATAAGACCAGATGAAATTATCGTAGGCACTTTTGATGTAGATGTTCCTGTTGCGATTCCTAGATTTGAAGCAAGTGGCTTTAGAATTCTGAAAGAACTTGAAACACTTTCCCGAAGAGCTGTAAACCCCATTTATATTACGGATTCAGATATTAAGATTTTGAAAGAACAAATCGCCCCATTTTATGAGGATTACAAGATTGATACGTATGCTAGAAAATTTGCTCCTGATTATGTATTTGAAACGTCCTTTAGTGGTTGTGCGTATGTCGCCACAGAGATAGGGGGTATTGCTCATGCTGTAATTGATTATCCCCAAATTCTTTCATTCGGATTGAAAAAATATATCGAAATCTCTCAAGAAAAAATTAAAGATCTTAAAAAAGGCAAAATCTCAAAGGTGGATATAGAAAATAAAATAGCATTTTTTAATTCAATTATAATTATCTCAGATGCGCTTATTAGATATGCGCATAAGTTTAGTGAAGAAGCTGAAAAGATGGCACTAGAAGAGTTAAATTCAACTAGAAAAAAGGAACTATTGATGATCGCTGAAGTTTGCAACAAAGTTCCAGAACATCCACCAAGCAATTTTCATGAAGCCATACAGTTCTTATGGTTTATACATATGGCATTACATATTGAAAATTTTGAACATGGAATATCTTTTGGCCGAATTGATCAATATTTAAACCGATATTACAATGGAGAAACTGAAAATGCTTTGCGTTTAATTAAGAATCTTTTATTAAAAACTAATGAAATTATCGCCTTATATGATTCAGTAGCTACTCAGTATTTTGGAGGGATGGCTACAACTCAAAATATTCTTATTGGAGGTATTGATGAAGAAGGAGAAGATGCTACAAATGAATTAACCTATATTATATTACAAGCTATTGATGAATTGTCAGTTCCAAGTCCCAATCTAGTGATCAGGATTCATAAAAATACTCCTTCAAGAATATATCAAGAAATTTCAAAAGTATTAGCTAAGAGCAATAATGTTATTGGATTATATAACGATGATTTAGTTGTAAAAAGCTTAATTAATTATGGTATCCCCTTAGAAGAAGCCCGAAATTATGGAGTTGTAGGATGCGTTGGATTATCTACCTCCGGAACTTCCTTTGACAATACTGGTGCCATTTTTCTAAATTTAGCAAAAGCTATTGAACTTGCTCTTGGTACAGATAAAACAATAATTAGTAATTATATCAATCAAGATCCTAATCTAACTAACTTAAATTCTATTGATGATTTTTTAGATCTTTTTAGTATGAAACTAAAATCTATGATGAAAATGGCTACTGATGCGGCAAACGCATATCAAGAGGCTCATAAGAAACTTAAACCAACTCCTTTAATGTCACTTTGTATAAAAGATTGTTTTAAAAAGGGAGTTGATGTAAACGAAGGTTCCGCTAGATACAACTTCTCTGGAATTCATGTCACAGGTTTTTCTGATGTTGTTGATTCTATCGCTGCCATAGAACGGGCAGTTTTTAAAGAAATAAAAGTAAATATGGAAACTTTAATTGATGCTTTAAAGAGAAACTTTAGAGGATATAAAGATCTTAGGAATTACCTATTATATAAATGCCCAAAATATGGCAATGATGATGATCAAGTCGATATGTATGCTAGAAAAGCTACAGAAATTCTTTTTGATTCTGTAGAAGACCTCCGATGTGCCAGAGGGGGAGAATATCGTGTGGGAATTCATGCTATGACCACGCATGTGGGATTCGGAATTTTTACAGGAGCGCTTCCTTCTGGTAGAAAAAAAGGGAAACCATTAACTAGAGATGTTGCTCCCGGATTTAGTGCTAATAAGGGACTTACAGCAACATTAAATAGTATTGCTAAGTTAAACCATTCACTTCTATCAAATGGAGTAGCTTGCACCATAAATATTAACCCTGAACTTATTAAGATTGAAGATGGGAAAATATTAGAATCTTTGTTAAGATCATACGTCAATTTAGACGGCTCTCACATTCAATTTAATTCAATTTCAGTATCCGATCTTGAAGATGCTCAAGAAAGACCTGAAAATTATCAAAATTTTATGGTTAGGGTTTCAGGTTATAGTGCAAGGTTTATAGATCTCCCAAAAGCAGTTCAGGATGATATTATTGCGAGACATTGTTATAAAAATATTTAAAATGAATTTTTTTCTATAATTGTTGTTAAATATTTAAAATAGCCGATATTAAAATATCCTAAACCTTTTTTGAAAATAATTATATGATTTATTACTTCACAATATTAATATTTGAATATCATGGAAGAATTTGACTATGTAAAATTAGGTTTAAAATGTGGATTAGAGATCCATCAACAACTTGATACACAGAAAAAATTATTTTGTAGATGTCCTGCTGAGCTGCAAGGAACTCGTGAGCCAGACTTTACAATTAAACGAGCAATGCGTCCAGTTCTAGGAGAATTAGGGGTGTATGATAAAGCAATGTTAACAGAATACCAAAAAGGATTGGGGATAATATATGAAGGTTACAACGATGTAGTATGTACATATGAACTAGACGATACTCCTCCCTTTTCCTGTAATCCTGAAGCAAGGATGGTTGCATTACAAATAGCTATGCTTTTAAATGCGAATATTATTGAAGAAATGCATGTTTGTAGAAAAAACTATTTAGATGGGAGTGTTCCATGTGGTTTTCAAAGAACTATGATTTTAGGCACAGATGGATTTGTTTCTTTAGAAAGTGGTAAAAAAATTGGTATAGAGATTTTAAGCTTAGAAGAAGAAGCTGCGAGAAAGATTAGAACTGAAAATAAAATGAATTTTTTTCGTCTAGATCGATTAGGAATTCCTTTAGTAGAGGTTACAACTAAGCCTGATATTAATACACCTGAAGAATGCCGTGAATGTGCTGAAAGAATTGGATTACTTTTATGGTCAACCAATGTTAAGAAGGTGCTGGGTTCAATAAGACAGGATGTTAATGTAAGTATTGAAGCGGGTACAAGGATAGAAATTAAGGGAGTTCAAAAATTGGGATGGATTCCAGTTTTAATCAACCATGAAATTTCCCGTCAATTGCAGCTTTTAAATATTAAAGAAGAGCTTGAAAAAAGAAAGTTGAATGAAAAAGATATTCCTGATAGCGCCATCGATTTAACAGATTATTTAACAAAAACCAAATCAAACTTCATTGCAAAAGGTATTAAATCTGGAAAGAAAATGTATGGGATCAACTTCAAAGGATTCAAAGATATTTTTGGAAGAGAATTAATGGAAGATTATAGATTTGGTACGGAAGTAAGTAGTAAGGTTAAAATAATTTCAGGATTAAAAGGAATAATCCATTCAGATGAGGATCTAAGTAAATATAATCTATCTGATGAAGATATCAAGAAAATATCAGAAAAATTAGACTCGAGGGAACAGGATTGTTTTGTGTTAGTATTAGGATCTCAGAAAGAAATTAATAAAGCTATGGATGTCATCATTAACCGAGTTAAATTTGCTTTCAATGGTGTCCCTCCTGAAACAAGAAAAGCACTTGAAAATGGTAATACAGAATTTTTGAGGGAACTTCATGGAGGGGCAAGATTATATCCTGATACTGATTCAGAAGCTATTTTTAATATACAGGAAGAGATCATCAACATCAAAAAATCACTTCCCGAATATCCATGGGAAACCATAAAAAAGTATTCAAAAAAATACAAGACTGAAGAAAGGATAATAAAAGACCTAATTTTTACTGGAAAACTTAATTTATTTAATAAATTGATAGAACTATATTCTGATAATCCTTCGTTAATTTTTACAACCCTTTTAGAAACTACTACAGCTTTAAGAAGAGACGGAAAAAATATTGAGAATATAGCTGACGAGGATTTTTATAAGATTTTTACCTTACTCAAGAAAGGAAAAATTAGCAAGGAAGCTATTGAGGATATATTAAAACTTAAAGCAGATTCTCCAGATCTTTCTATTGAGCAGATCCTAAAGAAATTAAAAATAGAAAGCATTTCTTTTGAAGATTTCAGAAAAATTCTTAAGGAAACTATCAACATCAAGAAAAACTTAGATTTAATAAAAGAAAAGGGAATGAGAGCAATAGGACCCCTTATGGGAGAAGTTATGAAAAAAGTAAGAGGAAAAATTGACGGAGCAGTAGTATCAAAAGAATTAACAAATTTAATAAAGAATATTTTAAAGGAGATGAAATAAGTGAGTGAAAAACTTAAAGGATATAGAGGGGAAGGTAAAAAACTTCTTGAGAAAAATCAATTAGAAATCTGGGATATAGTCCAAATTATTACTGAAAAAACGCAGTATGAAGGGATTATCTTACCGAGAATTGAACGTTCTGACCCAAATTTCATCAATATTAAATTAGAGAACAATTATAATATTGGTGTTAAGGTTTCTGAAATCCAGGAAATCAAAAAGATTGGAAAACGAGAGGCGTCTTATAAAATTCCTGAAAAAGAGTTTCCATACAATAAAGAACTCCCAAATGTAAAGCTTCTAGGAACCGGTGGAACTATAGCATCAAGATTGGATTATACTACTGGCGCAGTGATTCCGTCCTTCACCCCTGGAGAATTATACAGTGCAGTTCCAGAACTGGCAGAGATATGTAACCTTGAATGCGAAATTGTCTTTGAAATTCTTTCTGAAAACATGAAACCTGAATATTGGCAACAACTAGCAGAAAAAATTAAAGAAGCAGCAAATTCAGGAATTGACGGTATTATGATAAGTCATGGAACAGATACAATGTCATATACAAGTGCAGCTCTTTCGTTTATGCTAAAGGATTTATCAATCCCAGTAGTCCTCGTTGGCAGTCAAAGGAGTTCTGATAGACCTTCCTCGGATGCTGCTTTAAATTTAATGAATGCTGCAGTCGTAGCAAGTTCAGATATCGCTGAAGTATTAGTGTGCATGCTCGGAACAGCCTCTCATGATTACGGATTAATTCATAGAGGGACACTAGTACGAAAAATGCATTCTTCTGTTAGAAATACCTTTAGAACAATTAATAGTATTCCCCTAGGAATGGTTCAAAATAGAAAAATCAAAATGTTTACCACTGATTATAAGAAAAAATCAAAAATCGAAACTAAAACTATTACAAATTTTGAAGAAAAGATAGCTCTTGTCTATTCATATCCTGGAACCAATAATGAGCAAATTAATTTCTATATTGATAATGGTTATAGGGGAATAGTTTTAGTAGGTACAGGATTAGGACATGTATCTACTACTATATATGACTCAATAGAAAGAGCTATTCAAGAAGGATTAACTGTCCTCATGACTACCCAAACTTTACACGGCTTTATAGGAATGAATGTATACTCTACTGGGAGAGAATTATTAAACTTAGGTGTCATCCCCGGAAAAAATATATTACCAGAAGTCGCCTATGTAAAACTTGGATGGGTATTAGGTCAAACATCGAATCCTGAAGAAATCAAGTCCCTACTATCAGAAAACGTTGCAGGTGAGTATTTGGAACGTGAACTTCCTATAGCTTTCAATTACAACATTGATGAATTATTAAAAAACGGTAAACTTTAAGCTTCTAAAACTGCGTTATATATAAATTAGACCCTTAAATTTTCAATATTTTATTAATTTACAACGAAAATGAAAAAAAATTTATAGTTTGTATAATTTAAGTTTATATCCATAGAATATCGTGAAGTAAATGGGAAAACGAATTTTAGCTCAAAGAAAAGGTAGAGGCGTCCTTGGGTTCCGATCCCCAAGTCACAGACATATTGGTGCTGTCAAGTATCGCCCTTTCAAAAAAAATGAGAAATTATTCAAATTTAAAGTCCTAGATCTCATTCATTCTCCTGGAAGAGGTGCCCCAGTTGCACGTATACAATATGAAGATACAAAAGAAAAAAGTCTATGGTTACCTCCAGAAGGAGTTTTTGTTGGACAAGAATTTATACAATCTAAAACTGGTTATGGCCAAGTCATCGAGGTTGGAAATGTTTTACCTCTAAGAAAAATGCCATTAGGAACCCTAGTTTATAATATTGAAGCAACTCCTCAAGATGGGGGTAAATTTGCTCGTGCCTCTGGCGTTGCGGCTATTGTAAGAAACAGATCCGGTAATCAAGTGGAAGTTCTCTTTCGATCAAAAAAGACTAAATGGATTCATGGAAATTGTTTAGCAACTGTAGGTGTAGTTGCTGGAGGGGGCCGTACAGATAAACCCTTTCTCAAAGCTGGAAATAAATTCCATTACGTAAAATCTAAAGCTAAAAAGTGGCCTGTGGTTAGGGGAGTTGCTATGAATGCCGCTTCTCACCCATATGGTGGGGGTGCAAAACAGTCTCCTCATAAATCTACTACTACAAGCAGAAATCGTCCACCAGGTAGGAAAGTAGGACAGATTGCAGCGAGAAGAACTGGACATCAGAATTAAAAAATTACTTCTCTTACATTTTAATAATTTTAACTGTAGAGTTAAACAATTCAAAATATTTTTATAGTCTATTTTTTCTATATATCTAGATATATTTAAATATTAATTTTAGAAAAAATATATCTTTTAATATAAATACTACATTGAAGATTAAAATCTCTGGTGGCTCCTACTGGTTTCGAACCTATTTTTTCGAACTTCAATTTGAGTTAAATGGTTCAGGTACGATCGATGACCCTTTTTTAATTACAAATAACCAGAATATTGATGATAATGATCTTGAATACTCTATTTATGATTCTTCAGCTTATATTAAATTTGAGAATATTCTTTTTGAATCTTTGAACTTAACTCGCTGTCAAAATGTAATAATCTTAGATACTGAATTGAAAAACTTAAATCTGAATCGTTGTTCTAAAATTTTAATCCAAAACGTTGAAGTTAAAAAGAACCTTTCTATTTTTGATTCCTACGTAATTAAATTTGCAGATTGTAATATTCATAAGATGTTAGGTTTTTCAGGTGATCAAATCTTATTCTCAAATTGCAGTATTAAGAGAATTTCAAGAAAAACTGAAGCTTCTGTTCTCGTCGAACATTCAATGCCTAATAAAATAAGGAGAAAATACCTGAAAAATATCCATGGAAAAGATTTTTCTATAGAAAAAACTTGACAAAATTATAGAAATATTCTAAAAGTAGAGGTGGAAAATAAATAGTTACTACATCAAGACCAAAATGTATAAATTGTAGTGCGAAAATTTATAAAACTCGTGGAAACTATAGCTATTCCGTAGGGAGGGTAACTGAACATTGCTGGGGATGTGGAGAGAGTATACGAGGAGAGCAATTGCAAAAAGTACAGAATTATGAGAAATTTCAATGTTTCCTTTTATTTATTGGTTTAATTATTCTTTTTGCGATCTGCACCATCCTCTACCTCATATTTCCTTAATTAATATAATTTACATATATTAAATAAATGATAATGAAGAAAAATAAAAAGAGTTAAAATTTAATTATAAAATCTTTTTCTATTGCCTATACTGTTGGATATAAAAGTATAATAACGCAAGAAAAAACACTATTTGTATGCCAAAATTCAACCCACCTGCCCAACCAGTACCATCAAGAAAAACTCCAATTATCTGAACTATCGCTCCTAATATTTGTATTAAAATGTTCAATATTATAAAGTACTCAATCCTTCTCCATTCTTTTTCCCTATACACCAAAAAAGTGACAAATGCAAGGCTTAGATAAATCACTCCTACAAACCTAATTGATGTGGGATCCCCACTAGGCCAATTGAACCAAGCAATGTAAATATCAACTAAGAATGTAAAGAATATTCCAAATAGTACAAAAACTGCCAGTTCTACCAAGAGAACGATTTTTAAAGCTCTCAAAATTTCAGTCATATGACATTTTCCCTCTAATATTTATTTTTTGAAAAAATCTACAGAATTTTATTTTCTATTTTATATAAATCTTTTCAATAAATATTGGTTTTTCAAAATAAAGTAAGAGATTGCGCCCCCTCAACCCTTAAGTGGTTAAAAAAAAAAGAAATGGAAAAGAAAAATCTAGCTTAATTTAGATTAACATTAAAATTAAATGTAATATTTTGCAAAAATTCCTTATAGCGAGAGCGCAGAGTTACTTCTGTAACCCCGATCACTCGTGAAATGTCTTTTTGACTTACTTTATGGTTCTTAAGTTTCGATACCAAATATATCGCTCCTGCACATAACCCTTTTGGATCTTTGCCGCAAATTGATGTATTCTCAATAAAATTTTTTAAGACTTTTATCGCTTCCTTCTCTACATTTATGTTTAATCCTAAATCAGCACAATAACGTGGTATAAGGGACACAGGATCAATATGAGGTGATTTTAAATTCAATTCTCTAACTAAGATCTTATAGCACTTTTTTACAATATTATCATTGATTGATGCTTCATCTAAGATTTCTTGAAGAGTAATAGGAACTTTCTCCTGCTTACATACATAATATGCACATGCAGCAATCATACCATTTATAGATCTGCCCCTTAAGAGATTCCTTTTAAAGACTTCTTTATAAAGCCGAACAGCTGATTTTTTCACCCTCTCTGGAAAATTTAAATTGCCACCTATCCTCTTTAATTCTGTAATGGCAATTAGCATATTTCTTTTCTCCCATGATAAATGGGTATTCCATTTTGCTGCCCTTCTTAAATCAGGATTTTTAATTTTTGTTCTATCAATAATCGTACTTAATCCTATATCAGGCATCAGAATGGAAATTGGGCACCCAGTTCGTTCTTTTTTATCTTTCTCTTGCTTCGAATAAGCTCTTATACCACTGTGAGTGATGTCGACTGCCTTTTCAGATACAACCAAACCACAATGCTGACAAACAATCTCCCCTCTTTGATGGATATCAATAGTGGTTCCGCCACATTCAGGACAGAAACCACCAGTCTGAGGTGTAATTTCTACAACCATAAGTTTTAACCCTAATTATTAGTTTTTTTATCGTTTTTTATGACAATCAATTTTTTTGAACACACAATTAATACAAAAAATCATTTTTTTACAACAAACAAATTTTTTGTATATTATTATAGATCACTTTTAACTATTTAAATGTTTTCGTTATAACAAATCCTTTATAAATGATATTTTTATTTGTACACAAAAAAGTTTTTTAGTAGAAACTCTAAATTAGGTATTATAAAATATGTATAATATCTACAATATACTTGTTTTGTTATAAAAGATACTTTTGAAAATCAGAAGAATTACCAAATTTGTCGGATTAAAGAAAGATAATTTTTGGTTATCATCTTTTTTGATCCCAAATTTTGGAATATAGCTTATTTTTTTTGTGTACACTTAACATTTTTTCTTATTTAAAAGTTATAACAAAAATGTAAATTTTAAATGATTGTCTCTCTTATCTTATTATTATCCGAAATCTAATCAATTTAAGAGAGAATATGCAGACTATTAAAGAAATAGAAAATAATGCCGGTTTAAGAATAAAATTTGCCAACATTAAGGATTCAGGGGTTTTCGAATATAATTCTCAATTTGATGATTATGAGTTTTTAATCAATGAAATTGAAGAAGAATGGGCAGTGAAAAGAGGGGAAGGCTTCTATGAAGGCTATTGGGCTATTACAAATAGACAAACTCAAGATGAAATTGCTATAACTGAACATGAATCTGGTTTAGAGATCTTAATAACCGTGATAACTAATATTCCCGCTATAGTCGAGTTTGTAATCTGGGCCTGGAAAAAGTGGAAAAAAAGAAGGGAGGAGAAAAAAAAAGAACCTGAACCATCTATACGAGTTGAAAGGGTAACTGAAAAAAAACCAGATGGAACAATTCGAACTAAAGAACGTATAGAGATTCGTGGCCCCCTTAATAGCGAAGATGTTCAAACAATTATTGATTCAGAAGTGAAAAAATATCAAGAATTCTTAAGAACTGTGAAAGCTCAAGAAGTACGGGTTTAGAAATAATCTGTGGGTATCACGTTATAGATAAGTTGGATTTAAATAGGTTTTAAACTGAATCTAGGTAGATTGAAAATTAGAGTTCAATCAAGGTTTCATATTTTAAATTATTTTTCAGATATTATCTCAATAAATAAGTCGAATATAGTTTGAATTTTCTCAAACTCGCAATAATTTGAATATTTTCAAACAGTAGGGCATAGGGTTTATATATTAAAAGTTGTGGTATATTATATAGAAGATAGATATCTATATGTGAAAGAATTGAATTTGTATGTCAAGATTTTTCCTTTATATATAGTCATTACAAAAATAATTTAAACATAGAAATCGGATTATGGAATATTTCAAGAGAAAAATAGCAGAATTTAAGAAATTAAGGAGTTCAAGAAAGATTAGCGTATTGATTTTATTAATCTTGATTGTTATCTCTCAAGTTACTTCAGTAATATGTGTAGTCGTAGTTACCAATATCATCCAAATTAATACTTCGGTACGTATTCCATATGGTTAAGCAAGTTTTAATTTTGTTTTAATATATATTCTTAATGGATTGTACTTTTTCGATGATTCTAAATAGATTCTTTCCTAAGATTTTGAATATATCTTCTTCATGATAACCTCTTTTCACTAATTCGGCAGTAATATTCGGATATAATGCCGCAGTTTCTAAGCCTTTGGGAGGGGAAGTTCCTCCATAATCACTACCTATACCTACATGATTAGGACCGACTAAATTTGTAATATAATCAATATGGTCAATTAGCTCTTCCATACTCACCGTTTCGGGTTCCAATTCACTCCAGATGGCATCTAGTTTCTTCTCTAATTCTTCTTCATTATCTCCGAATTCCTTTTTTAATTGTTTTTTAATCATTTTATATTTTTCATAAGCCTTGGTTTGCGCGAGTTTATATTCATCGCTGATAAATCTAGGGGAAAATGTAACCATTATAACTCCTCCTTTATCGGAGATCATCTTAATAATATCATCTGGAATATTGCGTGAATGATTACATACACCTCTTGCATTGGAATGGGATGCTATCACTGGCTGTGTAGACGCATTTATCACTGCTATTTGTAAATGATCAGGTAAATGGGTAATATCTATTATCAATCCCAATTCATTCATCTTCGTAATAATTTCTCTGCCTACTTCTGATAACTCAGTAACATTTGATGTGTTATCATTATTTTCGGACCTCAGAGATTCTTCCATCAGCGCAATGGAAGTGGTTCCGTGCTTTCTTAATTTTTCAAGTAAATCAAGCGTGTTTTTTGAGAAATCGAAAAAATATTCAATAGTAAGGAATATCGCTCGCTTCCCTTCTGAATGTATTCTTTTGAGATCTTCAATTGATCTGGCAATCTCTGCTAATTGGGGATATTTTTCAACCGCTTCTTGGATCATTAGGAAAGAATCAAGGATGGTCTGTTGAGGATTGGTATCTTTTACATCCCTCAGTAATGGTAATGGATAAAATACGGCATCAACTCCTCCTTTTTTCATTTTAACAAAATCAATCTGAGAATTTGGATTATCAATTCCAAAGTCAAACGGAACTAGACCTATTTTTGATTGTAGAAGTGGATGGGAATGAGCATCGATCACGATTGCTTTTTCATGAATCTCTTTAGCATTTAGCTTAAATTTTTGATTAAACATCGGTTTCATTGTGGGTTTATAAGTTCCTTTAATTTTTATTCTTTTTTTATATCTAAACCATTCGCTGTATTCCGAGTCAATTTATTTTAAGGTCCGAAACTTTGGTAAATTAGAAAATTAAAAAAATCTATCAAGAAATATTATGGAGTAAGAAAGATGTTGGAAAATATGGCACCAAATGAACCAACTCTATTGGAATGCATTTCTCTAATTTCTTATTTTTACCTTATTTTAAAATATAGAGAATTAGGAGATCTATGTTATAAAACCTTTTAGTCTCAAAGGATAATGTTTTATTTAGGATTCTCCTAAATAAGATAAATTAAAATTGATTACCAAAAAAAAATTTTTTTTACACACAAAATTCCGTTTTCAAACATGTAAATGAAATTGAAAAAATGTTAAATAATAGTTCTTTTATTATGGTTTTAAATAAAATTTAGCTAGAGATTAGTGGTACAAAAATAACTGATCCAAAAAAAACTGAGGAACCACAGGATAAAGAAGATTCAGAGGAATCTACTATGAATGATGAGGATAAATCGATTGAAAAAACAGAAGATATGAAGCAATACGAGAAAATAACTGGTAGATATGCAATTTGGCGTGGAGTTATAACTGAGGGTTTTAGAAAGTGGCAAAGAGGAGAAAAAGTTTACCAACGAGAAAAAGAAAGAATTTCACTATATGTCTCTGATGAAACAAAATTAAAATGGTTAAACTATACAAAAAATAATGGAGATCTTACTATTTCTAAGCTTATTCGCGAAGCAGTTTCACATTTCATAGAAAAAAAATCAAATGACTCAGGACACGATTTAGCAAAATTAAATCCCCAAACCATTTCAAATATTTCACACACATTAAAGGAGCCTTTAACTTCAATAAAAGGGTATTCACAGCTACA
>JBHLLI010000012.1:0-50965 GCA_048885765.1 Candidatus Hermodarchaeota archaeon | reverse complement strand
GCTAAGATTTTTGGAAAATCTTCAATCTTTATTAAATATTCTGCCATTGCTTCCATGTAATCCCAACTCTAACTTTATATTAAACCAAAATTTTTAGTTAATTTTTACGAATTTTTTGAAATAATTTTTCAATTTTTTATTAAAATTTAACAAACTTATATAATGTGTTATATGGTGCACCCATTTCTTCAACTGAATTCTCATTTTTTTAATTCAGTTTCATCAGGAAACACATTGATTTTATTAAGCTTCAGCTTTCGCTTTAGCTTTTCCTTTCTTAGGTGTGCCTTTTGTACGTAAAGGACTTGGTCCTAATTTACGTATTGTTTTATCGATTTCAATTGCTTCATTTTGAAATTTCTGACCTTCAGCTGCGGTACAGTAGATTATTTTTAATCTCTCTGGACTTAATCCAACAACTTTCATTATTTCTTTGATGTATTCTACCTGTCTATATGCGTGGTAATTGCCAGTCTCATAATCACATTCTCCAGGGTATCAAGCATTAATTACAACACCATCAGCGCCTCTTCCAAATGCTCGCATTACAAGATCAGGTCCTACACGACCCGAGCAGGGTACTAATACGTTTCTAATACTGTCGGGATACTGTGCCCGAATAGTACCTGCCATATCCGCTGAACCATATCCTCATTTCCAGCAAGCATATACAATAATTTTAATATTATTATCTTCTGCCATTTTGATTACCTCTCTATTCCTCTATTGGCAATAGTTCATCTACTAATGCCATATATTGATCATCTCTAAAGTAAGTTAATTCAATTGCTTTTGAAGGGCATAACGACGCACAAGTCCCACAGCCTCGACAATTAATTAAATCGACTACAATATTACCATTTTCGTTGATTGATATTGCACTATATGGACAAGCTTCTATACACTTATAACATTTAGCGCAACGTTCATCTGATGGTGTAGCTCTAATTAATTCCATAGTATATTCTCCTTTTCCCATTGGAATACCTGCAACTGAAGCTGCTCCTCTCGCTTGACTAACTGCTTTATCAATTTCTTTTTGACCTTGAGCAGAGCCGCAAATATAGATTCCAGGTACTTTTGTACTAATTGGGTCAAGTCTGGCATGGTATTCTTTTAAGAACCCATCAGGGCTTTTCTCCATATTTAATACTTTGGCAATTTCAACTGTGCCTTGGGAGGGAAGCGAAGCAGGTGATAATACTACCATATGAAATTCCATTGACACCACTGAATCAGTTCCTACAGGTTCGAATTGTACTTTAAGATTTTTTGTTAAAGGATCTTCTTCAATTTTACCAACTAATCCTTTAACAAAAATTATACCGGCATCTCTAGATCTTCTATAGTATTCTTCATAATCTTTTCCAGCGCATCGCATATCTATATATGTACAGAGTATTTGTGAATCTGGATATTCAGATTTTATTAATTTGGAATTTTTAAGAGACAAATTGCAACAAATAACACTGCAATGAGCATTTTTGTTTATATCTCTTGAACCAACGCAGTTAATGAATAATACCTTAGTCGGACGTTTTCCATCTGAAGGACGCTTTAAATGCCCATAAGTTGGACCATTTGGAGCTAAGATTCTCTCTAGTTCTATTTGATTAATAACATTATCATAGATACCATAACCGTAGTCATCGCCTTGATAGAGATCCCAACCAGTGGCAACTATTATCGTTCCTACTTTAAGTTCTACGATCTCATCCTGCTGACTAAAATCTATGGCTTGTTGTTCACATGCATCTACGCAAGCAAAACATTCAATGCAAGCTTCTCTATCAAGTTGAGATATTGCGGGTACTGCTTGAGCAAAAGCAATATCAATAACCTTCCTTGCTGATAAGTGTTCATCAAAATAATTACTGATATAAACTGGACATACATCTGTACAAGTTCCACAACCAGTACATTCTTTTTCAAGAACAAATCGAGCTTTTCTTCTCACTTTGACTTCAAAATTGCCAATATACCCATCAATTTCAGCCACTTCACTGTACGATAAGATTTCTATATTTGGATGACGATTAGCTTCGAGCATTTTTGGTCCCAAGATTCATATACTACAGTCATCTGTAGGGAATGTTCTATCAAGTTGGGACATCCGTCCACCGATAGTGGTATTTTTTTCAACTAAATACACCATGTATCCCGCATCACCTAAATCGATTGCTGCGGATAATCCCGCGATTCCTCCACCTACTACAAGAGCAGAAGGTTCAACTGGAACAGTCTTAGTTGGTACATCCTCCAATAATTTAGCACGAGCAATTCCTGCTTTAATTAATTCAATTGCTTTTAAAGTAGCTTTTTCGCGTACTTCTGGAGCTTGGTGAACAAAGGAACAATGCTCTCGTATGTTTACGAACTCTAAATATCTTGGAGGCAATCCCATCTCCGTTAGTATAGCATGGAAAACTGGTTGATGAGTCTTTGGGGTGCAAGCTGCAACCAAGACCCTATCAAACTTAAACTCTTCATGCTTTTCTTTGATTTCTGTAGAACCACCTTCAGTACACAGAGATAAATATGGATAAGCCCAAACATTATCCAATTTATTTATCTCTTCGACTATCTTCGGAATGTCTAAGATCCCTGCAATGTTGATACCTCAGTGACACACAAACACACCTATTCTAGGTTTATCTTCGTTTTCGTTTTCATTGGTCTGCTTTCCAGACACATTAACCACCTTAAGTTAAACCTAACCTCCTAATTTTTATAAAGTATCTTTTCTCTTAGTTTCTTAGAGTAATTATAAGAATTGATTTTATGATATTGTAAATAGTTTATATTATTAAAATTCAATTGTTATAACAAGTAATTTCTCTTTTGGTATTTCTTAGTGAGTTTATAATTTTAAAATCATTTCTTTATCCCCATCATTTTCTCGAAAACCATATTTCTCGTATAATGGTCTTCCAGAGGGAGTTGCATGTAGTACCACTGATTGTATCCCTTTTTTCTTAATTTCTTCAAATAATTTCATAAGTAACGCTGAACCAATGCCTTTCCTCCGCCATTCAGGGTTAGTATACATATTCATAATATAAGCAAATTTACCAGTCATATTTATAAAGTGGGGTGGCTTTTGTAGAAAAGATAAACCGCTAGTTGCAATGATCTCATTATCATGTTCTGCTAACCAAGCAATAAATTCGTTCAACTTCATTTTATCGAGAAAAAATTCCCTTAATGATTTTAGGAATATTTCCATATCCATAACAGAGGGACTTTCTTGGATTTCGGACAAAAATTTAATACGGAATTTTATTAAATTGTCTATATCATTAAGATTAGCTTTTCTTAGGAAGTACATAATTATCAAATAAGGTGAAAAATATTTAATTCTTCTCGCTTGATCGCATAAACAATCAAATTATCATAATTAAAACTAAAATTAACATAAAATTTTTAAAGTGAATATGAAGTATTAATAGATCATTCGAAATTTATTTTGAAAAAAGTAGAGAATGAGATATTTTGAGAGAAATTAAGAAATTTATTTGGTTAATCCCTTTGATTGGGGGAGTTCTATCATTGTTTGGATTGCTTATTCCAACTTGGTACAGTCCTCCAGTTTGGGTAGAATATTGGTGGTTTATAGGTTTAATTCACCATGTCACAGGAGGTGATACAATTGCGTTTGGCCCACTTGAAACATCCATTCCTAGTCTTATAGCGTTTGTTTTAATCGCTTTAAGTTCAGTAATAATTATTCTCAATTCACTATTTAAATCAAGAGAAAAAACCCTCTGGTGTAAAACAGAGAAATTATGGATATACATGGCAATATTAGAAATTATCACTGCCATATTTTATATTATAAGTGTACAAATAGGTTTTTTTATCAATACGAGCATAGTTTTTTGGGATTTATATTTAATTCAATTTGGTTTGATTATCCCTTTTATCGGAGCTGGTTTAACACTATTAGGTGCAATTCTAGAGATTAAATTAAAAAGAGATACGAAGTGATTGATTTATAATATAAAAGAGAATAATAAAAAAAATAAAAGTAATAAAAATAAAGGTTTAGGCTTTAGTTTCCTCTAAAATTTCGCCGAAGAGTCGTTTTACAGCATCAATCCGCTTTTCTTCACCGATTTGTTCAACATCTTTCAATGAGATTGCTTCTTTAGGGCAAAGATCAATACAAGCAGGATATTTTTCTCCCCTTTCAGGATTGATATAGTCTTCCTTCATGGTCTCACAAAGATCACAAATTAGAGCTTTCTGGGATTGAATATGTAAACTTAGAACGCCAAAATCGCATGCTCTAATACAAAACGCGCATCCATTGCATTTATCGTCATCTACGATAATTGAACCTGTCTCCTTATCTTGTTCTAAAGCTTTTTCAGGACAACTACGAACACAAGGTGCATCATCACACTTTTGGCATGCTAAAGCAACATTTAGGATTGGTTCAATCCTTACTCTGTGGATTCTAGTGTTTATCGGGTTAAATTCACCATCATGCACAAATGAACAAACTGATTCGCATGTTTCGCAACCTGTGCATAAGTTTGGATCAACAATTATGAATTGGTGAACCACTCCACCTCTCTTCTTGGTAGACTTTGACATTTATTTCTTACCTCCAGCGGGGTTTAATTTACCAATTACAAAATCTAATCCAAGAGACTTTAAAGTTTCATCAGTTGGGATTCCTGTCTTAGTATCCCATCCTCGAGCTTCAAAATAACCACTCAAAACTTTCTGATATCCATCTTCTTTCAATACTACACCTTTAGCTGGACCTTTTGTGTGTGGTTGTTTGAAGAAACGCTCAGGAGGTTTATCATCTTCTCGCTTCCATCCTTCTCGAATGTTAAAGCATTTAGAGAGATTGACAATTGCATCTCCTCTATGTTGAATGAATTTTTCGGTTACCGGAATTCCAGTTACAAGTTCAAAGACTTTTGCCATTTCAGCATCATTTTCGTAAATTCCTCGAGTAAATTTACAAACAATATAGGAGTCAATTATTGCATAGATATCTTCTAATTCTTTAATCGCCTTTCCTCTCTCAAGGGGTTTATCGTAACCAAATCTGTCGAATTTCCCTTTAGCATCAAGTCCATAAGCTCCATTACGTAAATGGCATGCACCACGAATAGATACACTCATTCCAACAGCAAATGAACTCATACCATGAACATCGAAAGCAGGGATTTCTAAACCTTTGACATGCATAGCATAATAACTTGCGTTCTTTCTACCCATTTCTTCTAATCGTTTTCCAGCTTCTCTTACACCATCGCCAAAAATTTTACCTGCGAATCCTTTTCCAAGAATCATTTCCTCAGTAAATCGCACTAAATTAACTGTAGAACCAAATGGAAGTTCATAACCTAAATCCTCTTTTGTGATAATACCTTCCTCAAAACATTCACAAGCCATAGCAGCGGTTGCTCCTCCACTTATAGCATCAATACCTAAATCGTCTGTTAATGACACACATTTAAAGACAGAAGGCCAATCATAATTTCCGCAAGCAGTTCCAAAACTATAACAAAGTTCTTGATCTATGCTTGAATATAAGTTTGGCCAATGAGGATGGTCTTTAGGTACTTTTGTAATATGATCACATCCTATTGAACATTGTGAACAGGCAACTTTCTTTACTACCCAATCTTGATTAAGGATGTCCCCCGTAAAGGTACCATCATCAATTTTATCCCATGTACCTTCACGATGATTGAAAATAGGCATCATCCCAAGTTTGTTATAACTTGTTATGCCAGCAGGGGTACCTAAATCTCGATATTTAGCAGTCGCAGGACCATTTGCAACTTTAATTAATTTTTTAGCTAATTTGAAAAACTCAACTGGTTCAGCTACGCTTATTCCTTTAGTACCTCTGAAACAGACCGCTTTAAGATTTTTAGATCCCATAACAGCGCCCATTCCTGTTCTTCCTGCTTGTCTATTGCGATCATTAGTAATACATCCCATATGCCCTCCACGTTCCCCTCCCGGGCCAATTGTCATTATCCCAAGACGTTGATCTTGAAATTCTTCTCTTAGGAGTTCTTCGGTTTCCCAGCAGCCCTTCCCCCATAGTGTATCTTTACATGGTACTAAATAATAATCATCATCATCAACAACCATGTAGACTGGTTCTGGGGCTTTGCCTTTAACAACAATCATATTGATACCAGCACGTCGAGCTTGAGCACCAACAGATCCAGAAGAAATTGCCATACCAAATTGACCAGTTAATGGAGATTTAGCAAATACTCCATATTTAGAACTTGTAGGTAGTATTGTTCCCGGGAAAGGTCCATGTGCATATACAAAAACATTCTGAGGACTTAGAGGATCAACTCCAGCCGGACATTCGTCCCACAAGATCTTAGCTCCAAAGCCATAGCCTCCAATCCAGTCGCGACAGAATTCATTAGATAGAGTAGATTTACTAATCTTTCCATCTGTCAGATTTACGTCAAGCCTAACTTGTGTAAAACCCGAAACTTTATCTGGAACAGGTATTTCCTTAGATTTACTCATGTTTTTTACAACTAGTTGTATGTTTATATTTTGAATAGATAGTAGATATTAAAAATAAATAACCAAAATTTTAAAGGTTACTTGTTAATCCTAAAAATCTCTCACTTTAAAATTCTTAAGTAGTATATTTACCTAAATATTTGAAGAATAAAATAGAATAATTTACAAATTTGTAACAAAAGACAAAAAAGTTGTTATTTTATGAGTTTTTCTAACTCAGCTACCCATTCCTCATATTGTTTCATCCCAAGTTGCCAAAATTTAGGATTGGTTATGTCCAAATCTACAATGTTACCTAGCTCTTCTGGAGATAGGCTGCCACCAGCGCTTAAAAGTGACTTAAATTTTTGAACAAAATGTTCACCATCTTTTTTATAAGTTCGATACAATGCATAAACAAAAAGCTGAGCATAAATATATGGATAATTATAAAATCTAATCTCCGGGAAGAAATATTGGCCGATATCAGCCCATTCCCACTTCGATTCATCAATCCACTCAACAGAATCTCTATAAATCTTATCTCTAGCAGCACACCAATATTTAGAAATTGTTTTTCCATCTAAGAATTCTCCATTCATAATAGCATCATAAAGGCTCTGTTCAAACCACATTCTTGCACTTGAGCGGAAAATCGCTATCCCCGCCCTATCTAATTGATTATATAACAATATAATTTTTTCGCTAGATAACCTAGTGTTTTTAAGTAAGTGTTCTGTCATTAACAATTCTCCAAAAATTGAAGCAGTTTCCATCATTGTAAAGGGTGGCATATAATTAAAAAATGTTTGTTCTCGGGATGAAAAATAAAAATGAATTCCATGCCCAATTTCATGAGTAAGAGGCACAATATCAGCTAATAAACCTTTTAAAGATGTTAAAATAAATGCAGATTTTCCTTTATGCCAAGGATTACAGAGAACCATAGCTGTTTTACCTTCTCTAGCACTAGCATCTATATGATTTCTGTTGAAAATATCCCGTGCAAATTCTCCAAACTTTTTATCAAACATATCATATACTTGAATTATAGAATCTTTTGTTTCATCCCATCTAGATATTTTCTTAGAAGGTAAATACACCCTAGTATCAACACCACATAATTTTGGCAGATTCAGTAGCCTTGTTTTAATTTTCAAGAATCTTTGGTATACTTCAATGTTTTCCTCTATTATTCTCATCATATTATTTATGATATCTTTAGTAGTCTCATTATTAATAAGACTCTGATGGATTGGGTTTTCATAGCGCCTATGATTTGAGGTTTTTACCCAGTCACCACAAATATTTCGTAATGCTGCTGAGTATATTTCTTCATCTCTTCTCAATAAATCACAATAAGATTGAAAAACTGAAATCCTCGTTTCTCTATCAGGATGTTGCATTAAAGAACCAAATTCACTAGCAGATACTATTTTTTCTTCACCTTCAACAGTAGCTTTTAATTTTTTGGTACTTATCCATGAATCTCTGAATTGTTGCCATGCGTTAGCACCAAACTGATCTTTTTCCAAAATCAATTGCTCTTCTCTCTCTGGTAGCTTATATGGAAATTTTTTCAGAACATTTTCAAGATAGTTTTTATAATTACTAAGAATATCTTCATGTAGTAACTGAGGAGTTTGAACAACAAGGTTTCCAATTTCTAAATCGAGGATAGTTAATTTTTTTAATATAGAACTCTTAAAATCCATGAATTTATTATAAATTGCTTTTGTTTCAGGCAGACTTGTATTTGCATAGAATGCGTTTTCTGAAAATACTTGAATTTCTTCTACTCCTGCTAAAATTTCTTCCTCTTTTTCTAAGAGATCACATAAAATTTGGGCTGTAAAGTTTGAATTATTGATTTTACCTTTATATTGGTTAACAATTTCATCTGTTTTTTCCAATAAGGCATTCATAGTTTTTGAAATTTCAGGATCCTCGCAACTTAAAAAAATCTCGGTTAGATCCCACGCGATTTCTTTTTCACTCATAAGTATTAAATTTCAGATTTATTTGAAAATTACCTTTTGACTCTTCTGTAATCGCTTTTTCTTTTTAAGTTTATTTCGTGCTAAAGAGATTTTATGAGATTTTCTAACTTGTCTACAAATACTTCCATATAGTTTGATTCCCATGACAAAAAAAGAGAATTTTAAGCAAGTTTTTCTATTATAGATCTTGCGAAATTTTTAGCAATCTCAAGATCTTGTGCATCAGGATGTCCTTTAACTAAATTTAGCCAAGCTTCTTCAGATTTCTTCCTTTCTTCCTGTGATAATCTACTCATCATTGCTTCTCTTTGCTGTTTCGCCTTTTCGACTAAATTTTCTCCACAACAATCGAAAGTACCCAATACTTCACAATTGCTTTTCTCTATGATTGTATTCACTGATTTAAAACAATTAGGATAAGCTCCTTGTTGAGGTGCTTCATGAGTATAAAAATATGCGAATTTAGGGGGCAATAAAGGAATTTTTTTTAGAAAGACTGGAAGCTTTCGAGAAACATTAAAAGCAAAAAGCCCCGAACCTATAAATGCAAGATCGTAAGTCCCTATTGAATTAGGATCAGTTTCTTTAATATCCAAGAGATCCACTTCATGTCCAGTTATTCCTTCTTTAATAGCTTTAGCTACTTTTTCGGTGTTTCCCGTGGTTGAAAAATAAGCAACTAATATTTTGATTTAAATCACTTAATTTTGATAATATGTAGTTAAAGATTATAAGAGCTATTGATATTTAAAATGTTATAATAGGATTTTATATAATAAACTCTCTTGAATTACTTTGGAAAATATAAAAAAAAAATTAGAAGCTTTTATTACTCTTAGATTTATGTTCTTTTAACATATTCGTTTTAATAATTATTACCAATGAAATTACGCTTACTAACATAAATAATATATAATAATGAGTAAATGAAATCCCTTGAGTACCTGAGGGGGAACTTTTGTAATGATAAAGCATCTTTTGGGCATAAACATCGCTACCGGTACTTACATAATCCCTTTTATCCTTCCATGCAGTAATTACGCTTCCAGAACCATTACACGCAAGTTGTTGACCAGTTTGAAAATCATTTGCAATACAAATTTGGGAACCATCTGCTTCCCATTGGAGGCTACCATTAGCAGCAATCCATTGTGCATAGATATCAGATCCAGAACCTCTTTCATCCTCCCATGCAATGATTACACCTCCCTGTCCATCATTTACGAGCTTTTGTCCATATTGAAAATAATCATAAGTGCAGATCTCGAGACCATTAATACTCCATTGGCTAATTCCATTGGAATCAATCTTTTGGGCATATATATCACATTCAGTAGTTGCATAATTACGATAATCTTCCCAGGCAATGATTGCCCCTCCTTGTCCATCACTAACTAAACCAGGTTTTTGTTGCCAGTCACTTGCATTGCAGATTACTGTCCCATTACTGGACCAATAAATATTGCCATTAAAATCAATTTTTTGGGCATAAATATCGGCTCCATCGGCCATATTTCTTCCATCATCCCATGCAATGATTACCCCTCCTTGTTCATCATTTACAATCATAGGGGCGTTTTGATAACCATTTGCAGTACAAATTGGTTTACCATTGGGTGTCCATTTAATATTACCATCAGAATCAATTCTTTGGGCATAAATATCTTCAAGTATTCCACTTCTATTATCGTGCCATGTAATGATTGCCCCTCCAGCTTGATCACTTACAAGTTGTGGAAATAATTGAAAATTATCTGCAGTGCAAATTTCTGTACCATTGGGTGTCCATTGAATAGTTCCACTAGAATCGATCTTCTGAGAGTATATATCATGTGTATTGTGAGAACTATATGGATTTCCGAATCTTTCATCAGCCCAGGTTACAATAACTCCTCCTGCCTTATCACTTATAACTTGAGGGTGAATTTGATAAGATTCTGCTGTACATATTTCTAAACCATTTGAAGCCCACTTTACAGTTCCATTAGGATTAATCTTCTGAATGTAAATGTCTGTTTTGGTATTATTCCAATCTCTCTCATCTTCCCATACTATAAAAGCTCCCCCTTCTCCATCACTGGCAATACGAGAACTTGATGAAAACACACTCTTGTTACAAATAGAAATTCCGTCTATATTCCATTGTACAAAACCATTGGAATCAATTCTTTGAGCGTATAGATATGAATCAGGATAACTCCACGATTCCCATGAGATAATAGCTCCTCCTTGACCATCGCTAACAATTTGAACGAAGTCTTGATCTTCAAACGCTGTACAAACTGCAACCCCATTAGCAGTCCAAGCAATTGAAATTGTAGATTCGCCCGGTTTTATAAACACTAACACATTTAGGAATAGAATAAGAACTAACATAATTTCCTTTTTTTTCATGGATTTAAACCTTTCGTTATATTTTCTTGGATTAATGAAGTAATATTTCCCAAATCGCTATTTAAATCTTATTACAGATATAATTATATTTCAGGATAACAGATAATAAACAAAAAAAAATTCAGTATTTCATATAGATTAAATCAGAAACAGAATCTTTCCCAGAAAACTTACTATATCGATAATCTTTATTTTATCTTTTAATTCTCTGTTTTCATTGATATAACAGTTTAAATGGGTAATACATTTTGGACAGGCAGTAATAAGGTATTCTGCTTCGGTTTCAATGGCCTGTAATATCTTTTTCTCTTGGAATTTTTTTGAATCTTGATTACAAGAAATATAAGCAGAAACGCCACAACAATCCGCATCTTCCCTAGATTCTTCCAATTCTATTAAATCTATGGACGGTACAAGTTTTAAAACATCTCGAGGCGCATCAAAAACATTACTCATTCTCCCAAGCCTACAGGGGTCATGATAAGTCACTTTAATTTTATCCATTACAGGATATGTTATGTCCTCTAATAACTTTTCCTTAAGAATATATTCAGTTAAGTGGTAAAACTCAAAATCAAAATCCTCATTACCCTCTAATAGCTTCTTATATTCATTCTTCCAGGTGTAATAACCCTCAGCGCAGCTAAAGATTATCGTCTTGACTCCAGCATCTTTAAATAATTTAAAATTATATTCTGCTAAGTTCTTAAACGTCTCAATATCTCCTTGCCAAAGAGCATCATGTCCACAACATTTTTCTTGAGGTAGAACTACTGGAGTTATATCATTTCGATTTAATAAACCAATTACACTTTTAGGAATCTCATAATAATTGGGTGCATTTATTGAAGGCCAAATATCTTGACTTCCATAGTCACAGATCATGATCCCTGAAGCATCCAGAGCTTTTTCTAAATCCTCTGGAATTTGGTCAGAATTACAGCAACAATTGCAATTCAGACATCGATTGGCTTCTTTTTTTGCTTGTTCTTCTGTAAAACCTAATTCCATTTCGTCAAAGCAAACCAATCTCTCAGTTCCTGGCATAAAATTCATATCTTGACATACTTGGGTTTGGATATATTTTTTAGGAATCGTAGATCTTTTTAGATCATTTTTTCTTATTCTACCTTCTTTTAAATCCATTCCCCGAAGATATCGATCAATTGTAAATGCAGCTTCTCTCCCATCTCCTATAGCATCTACAGCACACATTAGTGAATTATTAATAATATCTCCCCCAGCAAAAACTCCTGGAATACCTGTTTCATATGTTAGATTATCAACCATAACTTTTCCTCTATCAATCTTTAATTTATTATCCGTGGCAGCAAGAAGTGGTTCTTGATTAAGTCCCTGGCCAATAGCAATAACGATATGATCAATAACTATTTTAAATTCAGAACCCTCAACTTTACTCAAAGGACGTCTTCCAGTTTCAGGATCAGGTTCTCCCCATTTAATTTTATAACAGTTTAAAGCCAATTTACCATTTTTTTCTTGAGTGATGTTTGCTGTTGATGTTTCAAAATGATATTCCAAAACTTCTCTTTCAGCTTCATGTAAGTCATCCAATACTGTTTTTAAAGCCTCTTCTGTTAAAATATCAACAAGATCAACTTTTGTGGCGCCCAAGCGAAGAACTGTCTCACCAACATCAACCGCAACTGCTCCCCCTCCAATAATACCAAAAGTCTTCCCCTTAAACTCTTCGGGGTTTTCTGCACATTTATATTTCCGTTCTAAAAGAAAATCGATTGCTACATCTACATTAGGTAAATCTTCTCCTTCAAGTCTAAGAGTTTTAGGAACATACAAGCCTATAGCAATAAAAATTGCTTTAAAACCTTGCGTCCAGATATCTTCAATTGTGAAATCTGGACCAAATTCTTTATTCAAAACAATCTCTACACCCATGCTTTTTATAAACTCTATATCCCGGTCAAGTGCTTCATCAGATAGTCTATATTGTGGAACACCGTATCTGACTACGCCTCCTGTTTTATCTCCTTTTTCAAAGATTGTTGGTTTATATCCCATTCTCGCTAGAAAGTATGCCGCAGATAAACCACCTGGACCGGCTCCAATAATTGCCACTTTTTCTTTCGTCTGAGGTACTGGTTTTATTTTACTTTGGTTAGGATGTTCAGCTTCCCAGTCACAAACAAACCGCTTTAGTTCCCGTATAGCTACTGGATCATCAAAATGTTGACGGTTGCAATTTAAAGCACATTGGGCAGTACATATCCGTCCACATAGGTATGGTAAAGGATTTGTTTCTCGTATTAGATCTAAAGCTTCTTGATATTTCCCTTCTGCTATAAGTGATACATAACCTTGAACGTCAACTCCCGCAGGGCATCCAACAACACATGGGGCAGAACCTGCTAAAAAGGGAACACAACCCATGAAATAGGCAATTTCTCCTTTGTCAGTCGTTTTTAATCCTGTTCCCTCGAGGAAACCTATTTTGTTTATAAATTTAATTTTATCTTCAGCCATTAATTTAGGCAAACTTGAATATACCCTTTCATGATTACAGCTTAACAGTCCTTCTTGTAATGGCTTGTAATCTGAAGTTAGAGAGCGAAGATCCTTAATAATTTGAGTAAAGTTTACGCCCGTGTCTTCTTTTGTCATTGGGCAATAAATTGAGCATAACCCGCATGTTAAACACTTCCAAATATCGTTATTTTCTAAAGCTTCTTCTGGAGTTAGAAATGTTAAATCTGTTATTAAACTGCGTGGGTAAAAAATGTCAAGAAAAGCCGTTGGACATACGTTATTGCATTTATTGCAAGAGTAACAGTAATTTGCAGCAGAATTTACTTTTTTAAGTAACTCAATTGAGGCTACACCTGTAATTTTTTCTCCAGCTACTTTATCATTAGACTCAGTCATTTTATCTCAAGAAATTAGGTTTATTATTGTTTATTAAAAATCTTGTTTTAATTTGAATATAACTGTTATAAAAAATTTAAGATGATCTTGAAGGCATGCAAATCTTTAAACAGTAACTACAGTAATTATTATCTAGTATGCTCTGAATACACTTAGATCTTTCTATATGTGTAATTACTCCATTTTCTTTTTCAATTGGAGTTACATAAACAGAATTTCCTTTACATTCCCTCACGCAGGCACCACATTTTTCACAAAATTCTGTTAATTCGCTAAAATCTCTTTCCTTTGTTTCAGGAATATTAGCATCGGTTGTAATTATACTCCATCTTTGCCTTGGACCAAATTCGGGGGTAAGAATTAATCCATTTCTCCCCATAACACCTAAATTTGCAGCAGTAGCATGTGGACCATAAAGCAGTTTTCCACCAAAAGGATGATGTGCTTCACTTTTATAACCTAATTCTTTCATATGTTCTGCCAATTCAATAGTGACATCTCCTAGCACTTTATAGACACGGAATACTTCTATTTCACAAATTGCTCCTGGAGCTTCCTTTATCTTATCCCATTTCATCTCCATTCCAAGCACAATTGCATTTCTTCCATAGACTTTGAGATCTTTAAAAATATAGTTCTCGTTAACAGGTGTGTATCCTATGAGATCTACATCAAGTTCTTTAGCTTTTTTCTCAAACTTCTCCCAAAATTCAGGGCTTGCTTCTGTTTGAGTATTATTTTCATTCCCATATTTTGTTTTCCTAGCTTGTTGGAAGCCTTTAAATGTTCCTCTGATATACTTACTAAATAATTTAGCAGACTCGCGATCTAACACTTCTGCTGGACCTAAACTCATATTAAATAGCTCTCTAGGAATTACAAAAACAAGGTTTTTATTTTTACCAACAAAAGTTGGTTCAATCCCTGCATCTGACATAATAAATCACTTTTCGTTCAAAATACTAAAATTTTTACTTTTATTTATATTAGATAAAATGTAAAGCTAATGGTTTCGAAGATAAATCCTTCCAATTACAGCTGTAAATTCTGCGGAAAAGAATTAGAGTCAAGGTTTTCTAAATGTTTTAATATATATTGTCAAGGACAAAAGTTTAATATCGGTAATCTAGTCATTTATAGATTGAACCCTGATTTAGGAATAGGACGTATAATAAAAAAATTAGAAATCCCCTCATCAAGATCTTTAGATGAGGAGGATACTCAGATTACTAACAAATTTAAAGTATCGTTTAAAAACAACATTATCAAAATTATCCATCCAATTGATCTTATTCACTATGTGTTTGAGTTAAATGACAAAATAGTTACTAAAAATGGAATAGGATATATAAACACAAAAGATTTCCTGGTTCAGGATGGAGTTATCTCTTATGAATTTTTAAAAGAAGATGGCAAAAAATCTCAAATCTTTGAAAATGAGATTTACTCTAAATATGAAACTCCTATTAAAACTCTGATTTCTAAGCAACGCATAGATCCTCCTACCAATTTTTTAATCAAATATTGGGCAAATTTATTCTATTCTTATTACAAATCGTACCAGATAAAATGTATTACAAATTCGCGTTTAACTTTAATGCCTCATCAAATAAATGTAACCTACAGATTAGCTGAGCAATTTTTTCCAAGAATTATTTTAGCAGACGAGGTAGGACTTGGAAAAACAATTGAAGCAGGTATTTATATTAAGGAGATGATTGCGAGAGATTTAGCAGAACGTATTTTAATTATCGTACCTGCTTCACTTTTAAAACAATGGGCTTTTGAAATGAGCAATAAATTTAATCTCGAATTTACAATTTATGATGGCAAGAAGATAAAAGAATTAAAGCGTAAAGGTAGCTATAAACATCCTGATATGCTCCAGAATCCTTTTTATTATGATAATTTAATTATATGCTCACTTCAGTTTGCTCGAAGTAAAAAGTATATTGAATTATTATCAAGTATCTCATGGGATATAGTTATTTTTGATGAAGCACACCATTTAAGAAGATATCTCATAAACGCCATGACAGGTAACTACAGAGAAACACTCAATTATGAGTTAGCTAAAAATTTGAGTTTAAATTCAGAAAGTATGTTATTACTAACTGCTACACCTTTGCAATTACACTCATTTGAGTTATATTCATTAATTGAATTAATCCATCCTGAGACCTTCGAGAATTTTAGTGATTTTGAACATTTCAGGAAGAATATGCCTTTTATTAATTTAATGATTTCCAATCTAAACAATATTGAAAAACTTAACAATTTTGAAGTTAACAATACAATTAAACTTCTTAAAGACTTGAAGTATATTGACAGAAATAAAAATTTTAACCAAATTCTGTCAGAAATAAAAGACGATTCATTAAAGTTAAAGTTGTTAAATAGAATTGAAGAAGATCACACTTTATCTAAATTTTTAATTAGAAACCGCAAGAAAAATGTATTTTCTGATGATCTATTAAACAAAAGAATCGTAAATACAATAATGATAAACCCTACTAAGGATGAATTAGATGTTTATAATGAAATCCGCCTTTACTTAGCAAAAATTTATAATTCATCATTAACCAAAGAAAATGTCGGAATTGGATTTATAATTACAACTCTACAAAAACTTTTAACGAGTTCAAAACAAGCTTTTCTTAAAAGCATTGAAAGGAGGTTAGATCAGCTAGATAGATATAAAGATATTTTTATGGACACTTCCATAATAAAGGAAGGAGATCCTGAATATTATGAAGCAGAATTAGAAGAGCAATACCTTGATAGTGAACTATTTGAAATATTCAATAATAAATCGGCTAAAGAAAGAAAAGAAGAAGTTATTGATCTCCTTAATCAAGAGAAAATATTAAAGGAATACTATGATAAACTTAACGCATTACCATATGATTCGAAATCAGCTAAATTATTCGAATTATTAGATCAAATTTATTCGCAAAATCCTCGAGAGAAAATAATAATTTTCACTCAATTCGTTGATACCTTGAGATTCTTGAAATCTCTAATAGAGAAACATAATATTAATTATGATGTTGAGTTATTTTTTGGGGGATTAGATAAAGTACAAAAGGATGAATCCGTTGAAAGGTTTCGCTCAAGTAAAAAGTTCTCAATATTGATTTCAACTGAAATTGGGGGTGAAGGGAGGAATTTTCAATTCTCTCGTGTTTTGATAAATTATGATTTACCATGGAATCCGATGAAGCTAGAGCAAAGAATCGGTAGATTGGATAGAATTGGTCAAAAATCAAAGGAAATTTATATTTACAATATATTTATGGAAGGTACAGTTGAAACAGACATAATTCATGCCATCATCAAAAGGATCAATCTTTTTGAAGAATCTATTGGGATATTGGAACCAATAATCGGCAGGATTGAAAAAGATTTTAAAGGAGTAATTTTTGCTGAAGAAGACGGAAGAAAACGGAAAAAATTAAATGAATTTTATCGGACGCTTGATGAAGAAATAAGGAAAGCAAAAGAAATTGAGATGCAGTTAGATGATCTTATGATTGATAAGAAATCTTTCCAAATGGAAGGATTAATTACGTCATTAGCTTCCTGTGTGGATGTAAAACTTACTCACAACGAATTATACCTATTAATGAAGTTATTCTTTGAAAATGAAGATAATTTCTATGGAACATTTAATAATATCCAAGAAATAGAAAAAGAAGCTACTCAAGATTATTATTTTCCTACTAAAATTGAATTAAAAGATACTCTATTAAAAAATCCTAAATATCAATTTCAAAATGAGTATACAGGCACATTTAATTTAGATCTTGCAAGAAAAAAGGAAGAAATTGATTTTTTTGCTTTAGGACATCCATTCATTAATAATATCTTGGATTTTTGCAGAAGTGATGAATTTAAAGGAAATTTAAGTGTGTTATACATAGACAGCAAGAAACTGAAAAAATTTTATGATCCTAAACTGCTTCATGAACAAGACTTATACTTGTTTGTCTTTTCAGTTAAATTTCAAGGATATATAATTGAAAACCAAATCTCTGCTGTAGTTGTTGATAAAAATGGAAATGAAATTAAAGATTTTGCAGATGAAATATTAGATATTAAGAATTTCAGTGAGATTTATCTTTTAAATGAAAATCAAGAAGATATAAATATTGATTATAACCTTATCAACAATTTACAGGAAGAAGCGAAAAAAACCGTTAAAATGAAAACATCCCTTTGGAAAAGGGAAATTAAAACCCTTAATGACAGTATTTTTGACCAAGAGAAAAAGAAAAAAGAAAAAGTTTATACTCATAAAAGAAGAACATTAAATCTTCGACTTGAATCATTAGCAAATAATTTAGAGCAAAAAGTAAACAAGAAACCTACAAGTCGCCAATTGCATAATATCGAAAAAATAACTGACAATAAACGGAAAACTGAACGATTAGATTATTTTAAAAAATTAGAAGAAGATATTAAATTCATTCATAAAGATATGAAATCAACTAAAAAGAAATTAGATGATTTATTATTCGAATATGAAGATCTCAAAAATGAAATGATTAAGAGAAATAAATCAAAATTCTATACAAATCTCATTTCTTTTACAATATTAAAAATTGCAGATTCTTGAGATAAATTATTTAGATTCAACTTTTTTGATCATTTTTTCTGTCAGATTTAGGAAAGCTAGTTCTACTTTTTCCCCTGTTTTTGCAGAAGTTTCGATGTAGAATGTATCTTCTTTCTTAGCGAATACTTCCGCATTTTCTCGTTCATAAAGTTCATCTTTTTTGTCGATCAAATCAAGTTTATTCCCAATTACTGCAAATGGTATATTTTCACCCGCATATTCCCGTAAATCGGCTAGCCAATCTTCAAGTTCTTCAAAAGTATGCCATCGAGAAAGATCAAAAACAATTAAAGCACCATTAGCTCCATCAAAAAAGCTTGATCTTAAAAATTTGTACCTATCTTGACCACCAATATCCCAGATCTGCAATTTTATAGTATCACCGTTTTTTTGAATTACTTTTGAAAGGAAATCTGCTCCGATAGTCAATTTGTATCTAAAAGAAAATTTATCTTCTACGAATCTATGTAATAGCGATGTTTTTCCGACAGCACCAGGACCAATAAGGATTACTTTAAAAACGTAGAGATGGGACATTATTCTCGACCTAGATTATATTAAACCATTTTACTTCTTATTTATAATAGGAATTACATGTTAATGGAACAGAATTTTCTGAGTAATAATACAGTAAATTAATTTTTATAAATATTTGATCTCAATTCAATATTAAAATATTTTCCAAAAGATTGGGTTTAAATAGAAATAATTTTGCAGTTCGACAAAATTCAAAATTAGAGGTGTTCTTCATTCACCAAATGTATTTTTTACAATAATTTTAGCAAGCTGAGCGAATGCTTCCTGAACATTATTACCAGTTTTTGCTGAAGTTTGAAGATAAACACTATCTAGATTCTCAGCAAATTGAACAATTTCATCTTGATCTAAAACTTCACCTATTTCGGGAATTAAATCAGCTTTATTCCCAAGAATTATGATTGGAACTTCTTTTTCGAGGATCACATTTAAATCCGATATCCATTCTTTCATTTTTGAAAAAGTTTGTGGTCTTGAAAGATCGAATACGACCAATGCTCCATAAGTACCTTCATAAAAATTTCTCCGTAATATTTTAAAACGTTCTTGTCCTCCAATATCCCATATTGTAAGTTGAGCAAACGATCCCTTCTCATATTCCACTATTTTAGAATTGATTTCTACCCCAATAGTGAACTTATAGTCGAAAGAAAATTCATTCTTAACGAATCTACGAATGATGGAAGATTTTCCAACACTTCCCGGCCCTAAAACTATAATTTTTAGTACATATTCATACATATATGGGATTCAAGTTTACTTTTTTTTATCCTTTTAGCAAAATTTAGAAAATTATACTAACTTTATGAGATATTTCCTAATTAAATTGTAGTTTATAAAAACATTTATAAATAATTTAACTTCTGGTACAAGCGAACAAATTAAGAATAAATTCACTCATTAAATGATTTTTTGACTATCATTTTAGTAAGTTCTATAAATGCTTTATGAACATTATCACCAGATTTAGCAGACGTTTCAATATAGATACTGCCATTTTGATCAGCATATTTTTTCGGTTTCTCCTTTCCAATTACTATACCAATTTCTGATATTAAATCAACTTTATTACCAATTATTACAAGTGGAACATTTTTTCCTAATAATTGATACATATCAGAGACCCACTCTTTCATCCTTGAAAAAGTCTGTGCTCGTGAAAGATCGAAAACAACCAATGCACCATGAGTTCCCTCATAAAAATTTCGACGGAGTATTTTGAAACGATCTTGACCCCCAATGTCCCAAATTGTTAGTCTTGCTTTCTTTTTGGCATCATATTCTAATATCTTAGTTGCGAAATCTACACCAATTGTAAATTTATAAGCAAAGGTAAATTTATCTTCTACGAACCTCCGGATAAGACTGGATTTACCTACAGCCGCAGGTCCTATTACGATGATTTTAAAAGATAATTCTGCCATGTTATAAGTATTTTAGGGTCAATTTTTTCTATAACAAATTTATAGAAATTTAAGAATTTATATAATTTCATTCCGTCAAAAGATTATACTTTATACCATATTTTTTGAAGAATTTTGTCCCCCCTCCTTCTTGTAAAATCTTCATTGTTGCTTCTGAATTAAAAATTTCCATCCCTCCTACGATATCTAAACCATGATCAAAAAGAATATCGGGGATCATGCTCGCAGTAGGGCCAAGTAAAATAATTTTTCGAGCTCTTTTCTTAAATCTTTCTAAGATAGGTTCAAGAGTATTATTTATTAAAGTAGTCCCGGTGCAAAATAATATATCAGTATATAAATTTTCATCATTTAATTGATTTATATTATGGAACAAGTTGAATTTATAAAACTCTGGAAATATTACGGGACTTTCTTCAATTATTGTTATGTTTTTAGTTATTTTACTTATTTTACGTATCATCGGTTTGATTAATCCAATGAATGTTATTTTTGTTTTATCGTTTATATCTAAATAATTGATTAATTTTTCCTTTAATTTTTTATAAGGATTCATGATTCGTAAAATATGTTGAGATACTCCATTTAGAGTTGCGATACCTATAATTTTTTTAATACTAGGGTTCCCAATTGACCAGTTTAAAAGCTCACTTAGCTTCATATCTGTGAGATTTCCAGCAAAATCAATTTTAGAACAAGTATCCGAATTAATAATACTTGGTAAGGTCGATGCTAATCCTAAGAACGGTTCATACGCATAGCCAGTAACCTCTACACCGGTATATCCCAATCCAATAACAACCTTTGTAACTATAGGAGGTACAATTTTATGGATTCTATATATTTGCTTAACTAACTCAACAGTCTTTTCTAGAATCATATAATTAGGTGTTCTCTTTAAGTATCTTTTAAATTCGTTTAAATAAAAAAATTGCTTAATTAAAATTAAAAAATTATAATCAACTAAAAAAATTGAGCTTAAAATGGATTATATTATTATTGAAAACGAGAAAATCGGAAAAGTTAAAGCAAAATTACTCTTAGACAAGAACCCTAACACATGTCAAGCAATTTGGGATTCTCTCCCATTTGATGTAAGTTTATCAAGATGGGGCGAAGAACTTTATGGTGATTGTCCTGTATCAATTCCAGCAGAAAACTCTCAAACGGAATGTGATATCGGAGATGTTGGTTATTGGATTAGCGGTCAAGGTTTTTGTATATTCTGGGGACCAACTCCAGCGAGTTCAAGTGATAAACCTGTTGCTGCCAGTCCTGTTAACATTTTTGCAAAAATTGATGGAGATGCTAAAGCTATTTTTAATCAATTTTCCTCTTTTCAGGGAAATGTAAGTAAAGGTGAATAATCACCGAAACTTCATTTTTTTTTAATTTATAAGAACAGAGCGTGATATTACTAATGATAGTGGCAAAATTAAAAATATCATCTTCCTAGATATACAATAATGAAAGAAAAAGGATTGGATCCTTTCGGAGAAGCTCTTGAAGATTTTTATAACGGAAAAACAGACGCGGAGATCACTTTAATTCGAGATGATGGATTTAAATTTAATGTTCCCATTGGATATTTCTTTCGAAGCTCTAAAGATTTTACAAATTTAGAAAAAGAAGCAATACGATTATGTAAAGGTAAAGTTTTAGATATGGGGGCAGGAGTTGGACCACATAGTTTGGAAATTCAAAAATTAGGTCTTGAAGTTTATGCGATTGATATATCCTCTCATGCTTGTGAAATAATGAGAAAAAGGGGAATAAAACATGTTCAATGTACAGATTTTTATAATTTAAACATGGATTCATTTGATACGATACTTCTCTTGGGACGTTCAATAGGATTCGTGGGGGATTTAAAAGGAATTAAAAAATTCTTATCTTACTGTAAAACACTCCTCAGACCAGAAGGAATCATAATTCTTGATTCGATTGATATCAATTTAATTCAAGAACAATTTCTTCTTGATTATATGGAAAGAAATCGGAAGTTAGGAAGATATATTGGTGAAGGAATTTTGCAAATGAAATATAAAAATATCCTGGGAGACAAATTCCAAAATATACAAATAGATCCTGATACACTTAAAGAAATTACCCTAGAACTTGGATTATCTTGCAAGATCATCTGTAAAGAAGAAGATGGATTGTATTTAGCTGAGATTTCTACATAATGCCTGGAAAGTATAAAATAAACAATTTTAAAAAAAAATATATCTCTTACTCAAGATTAACTCTTTTTCTTTCTCTTAAAAGTTTTATATCTTTTAAAGATTAAAGTGCCAAAACTGAGGATTATCATGCATGTAAAGATAATAAGAATACCAATATTTTGGAAATCGGTACCTATAAGAACTCCATGAACATAAGCTAAAAAAATTGCCACATAATTAAGTGCATGGATAATTCTCCAATATTTTGGTGTTTTTGTCCTTAAAAGTGCGCCTATGATTGCTAGATAGATTAAAATTAATGCTAATCTTCCGCCTAGAGACCAAAAACCATACCAAGAACTAAAATCTGGAACGAAAACTGCTATATTGTCTACCGAAACAGCATAAACCAAAGGATGGAGTGTAACCAACAAAAGCCCGGTTATTGAATAGATATGATGCATCTTTACAAATGGTTTTCCGAATATTTTATATAACTGTACAGCAAAGGGTGTCATCATCGTTGCTATAAACATCGAAGTAAATCCAAAAAGTGCACCAAATCTAGTAAAAAAATCAGCAACACTAAGGAAGGGGGTTGATAGAAATAATATCAAGATAAGTATATACAAGACTAGAGTCGGCACAATTATACATAAAGCTTCTTTTTTAGGTGCTGGCATATTTTGTTAAACACTCAAGTTTTTTTAAAAGTAGGTGTTATTAATTAAAGATTCTTGGTTTATAATTTTGATGTGAATAGGTAATACTAGGATATTATCGTAATAACACTGTCATGGTATGATTTATCGTGAAAGACGGGTTTCACGAAGATCAAGTCATAATTGTGATAATGTATTTCTAAGATTATCCTCAAGAGTCTCACATATTGTAGTAAAACCATCGAGTGAATCTAAGAATTTTTTTTTCTTTTTTTCAAATTTTTCAAGTTTCTTTAAATTATTTTTTTTACGGATGAGGTTTTCTTTTTCAATTATTTCCTTGTACATATTAGGTAGCGTTTCTACAGTAGATTTTATCTCAGCAATTTCTAATTGAATGTTTTCTAATACTAAGCGCCAATTATTATCGATTTGAGTCTGCTTGGCAGAAATCCTTTTTACCAATTCATCACTGAGTTCTAATAATTGTTTTACTTTTATTCTAAGAAGATCGATTTGTTTTAATATCATAATATTCTAATTAATGAAAGCTAATTGATATTGGAAGTTCTCAAAATTTACTTTATTTGAAAACTTTATATAATTTACTCATTTAGTACTTAAATGGGTTTAATCTTAAAATAAACATTCACAAAAGTACATTAAAACTTAAAAGGACATCGGTTTTGATAATGGGTGAAGATCTAAAATTCGAAGAAATAATCAATAATGGGATGGAAGAGTATTTCAAACGTAATCCAAGAATAGCTGTCAAATTTGGTAAAGAGGAATATGAAAAAGAAATAGAATCAGGAACAACGAAACATATTGAGGATAATTTAAATTGGTTTGGGCAATGGATTGATGAGCTTAAACAATTGGATGTTAGAAAATTAAATTTCGAAAATCAAATAACACTAGAAACTATGGAATACTATCATAATATCAACTTATTCATGCATGAGGAATATCCCTTATGGAAAAAAAAACCTAATGGTTTAGTTTATTATCAAGAGATTGCTTACCTTTTATTCCAACGAAAAGGACCAAATAAAGAAGTAGCAGAGGCTATAATCACACATTTAAAAAATTTATCTAAATATTTAGAAGAATTTCAATCTCGGTTTGATAATACACCAATTCCAAGAGTATGGAGAGATTTAGCACTCGAAGAAATTCAAACCATACCTTTATTATTCCAAAATCTAACTCGCGCTTTTAATGAATCCAATGAGGTTTCTAATTCTCTTAGAAATGAACTTATTAGTAGTTTTAAAGAAGCAGAATCGGTTATTCAAAATCATTTGGAGTGGGTTAAGACTTTACCAGTAGATAATAATGATTTTGCATGGGCATTAGGACCTGAAAAATTTGATAAACTGTTAAGCTTGCGAAAACTCCCTTGGAACCGAGAAACTATATTGAAAAAAGGGAAGGAGGCGTTTAATTTATTATTAAAAAAATTAAAACGTTTTGCTAAAGAGATTGATCCTAAAAAAAGTCTTAGTGAAGTAATTAAGGATTTTTTGGAAAAAGATCAAATTCCTACTTTTGAAGAGGTGCTTCTTTATACTCGAAGTGAAGCTGAAAGAGCTAAACAATTTATTATATCCAAAAACCTTGTTACCTTCCCGCAAGAAAAATTGGTTATTGTAGAAACACCACCCTATCTTACACCAACAATTCCAGATGCTGCTTATTATGAAGCACCGTATTTTAATAAAGATCAACCGGGAATTTTTGTAATAACTCCTCCTCAAGATAAAAATGAGAAACCTTCCAATTATTACAATATGATGTCAAATGCCATGGTTCATGAAGCATATCCAGGTCATCACTTAGACGTTGTCTATAATAATATTTTTGCTCCCCTTCCTCGATTAATAAATGTCTCTTTGGAAACTACAGAAGGTTGGGCTCATTATTGTGAAGAAATGATGCTTAAACAAGGATTTCATAAAGATCCTAAAAAAGCTGAAATGTTGAATACAGGTGCTCAATTATTTCGAGCGATTAGAGTTATGCTAGATATTCAAATGCATTGTAAACAACGAACAATAGGAGATGCAATTAAGTTGATAATGAATGTATTAGGATTAGACGAAACTAATGTTAAAGCAGATGTTTTACGATATACATACAATCCTGGATATAATATCTCCTACCTTATTGGGAAACTTCTAATTCAAGATTTGAAGAAAGAAGTTGAGGAGAAAATGGATAGTAATTTTAGTTTAAAGTTCTTTCATGATACTATTCTTAGAAGCGGAGATTTACCATATTTCTTGTTAAAACGATACTTTGAAGTAAAAATAAAAGATTTATAACTAAGTTTTTTAAAACCATATACAAAATGAAACTTTTATTTGATTTCAAAATAAATATATTAATTAGATGTTCGAAAATGATGATTAATGTGGTTTGAGTAATTAATACCCCTTTTTTACAATGATAATGGAGCAGAGATCTGATTTCGAGCATCTCAAAATTAATTTTTATAATTCTATTAACTCATTAATATATCGGTGTTTCTATAGAAAAATGAATTATCGGGAGGCAAATTTGTCAGATTTGAAAGGAATAATAAAAGTTGGAGTAGATACTTGGAAAACAACCTATGGTGGAATAATTTCGGATGATTTTCTTCAAGGATTATCATATAAAGATAAAGAACAAAAATGGAGACAGAGATTAGAAGATCGCAAACATGGGGCTAAAATTTTCGTTGCAGAAATAGAACAGGATGGAATTGTTGGTTTTGCATTAGCAACGCTTGAGAAGTATAATCCTCTTATAATTTCAGTCCAGCCTGAAAAATATGTTGGGGAACTATGCGCTATATATGTTTTGAAAGACCATCAAGATAAAAAAATAGGCACTCAACTAGTTAAGCTAGTAGTTAGATATTTTCTAAAGAATAAAACAAAAAGTATGATTGTTTGGGTATTAAAAGAAAATCCTTACCAAAGATTCTATGAAAAAATGAAAGGAAAGTATATAGGGGAGCAATTTATCGAAATTGGTGGAAAAAAATACATTGAGAAAGCTTATGGATGGGAAAATATAGAATCTATTCTTTCAATCCAATGAAAATTTTGCTAATATCACAAAAAATAACTCTATAGTGTGAAAATTTATATACGACTAAGGAGATATTTAGGATAATATTTCATCTAAATTATAACAAATAAAATTAAAACGAGTTAAAGAGTTATGGAAATTCAATATGGTAAAGCCATTTTACATGGAATTATTGCTGCAGTACTTTATCTCGTTGTACCTCTGTTATTATTCTACTTTCTCGAATTATATGGTATAATGAGTTTTAGTGACGCCTATAGAATAGGAATCATAGTTTTTGGAATAATCGGTATAGTAATTGCAATTTTAAGAAATTTATTTCCCGAAGACACCCCAGCGAATCGTCTAATTAGATTTGGAATTACTGTTTATTCCGGAATTTTCCTTTTCTATATTTTTGGAGGTTTTGAACCTGGGAGAAGTCTGGGAACTTATTATATTGATATAACATTTATTCAAGTTTTTTTAGGATTACAATTTATTGCTTGGCTACTTTTAGGTTCAACTATAATTAGTGGTTTACGTTATCTAGTAGAAGCTATTGAATTACGTAAACATAAGGAATATCGAGTTAAAGTTAAAAAGGAGTTTAAAGTAAGTACAATCTTTAGGGTTCTAGGAATTATTGCTAGTCTTGTTGTAGTTGGATATTTTGGAAGTATAATTTATAGTGGGCTAAATCTCAAAGTAAATCTTGATGAAAATTTTGGTTTCGCTCGTGATCCAGGAGTTAATCCTGATCCAGATTATTCAGACGATAGTATAGTAATGACATTAAGATTCAATGTTAGCAATATGGGATTATATGCAATTAATAACGTATTTTTAAATGCTGAAATACACACAGAAACGACTAGTAATGCTAGTGCTCTTCCTTGGTATACAAAAATTGGGGGATCTCTCGTTCCTTATCAGAATACTTTTCATTCTTTTTCACAAGAATTAGATCAAACTATAAATGTTACTATTGATTCCAGCTATATTATAGGATTAATGACTGAAACGGCTGATTTATTGTTTAAAATAACTTTTTCTACATTGTATGCATTAATATTTATCAACTTAACTGTTTCGCTTCCAGTTCCTTGGACAGGTCCACCATAATAAAAATAAAATTAATTTCTTTTTTTTTATGATTTTTTGTTCTATTAATGTCTTGATATAAAAATTAATCATTCAAATCTAGGAAAATGATATTAAATGAATAGATGCTATCATATTGTATGAAAAACTCTCGTTCTGTTAAAGAATATGCTGAACAACAATATAAAATCCATGAAAATTTGAGTAATCGGATGAATTTATGGTCATTTGGTACAAATCCAGTATCTCTGCATAAATGGATTTTTAGTAAGATCAAACTTAAAAACAATGAGCGGATATTGGAACTTGGATGTGGAACAGGGCAATTATGGCTTGAGAATTTCAGAAAAATTCCTTTAAATTGTTCTATAGTATTGTCAGATTTCTCAAAAAATATGTTAAAAACTGCTAAAAAGGACTTAGCGAATTTAAAACTCCCAATCAAATTCAAAATTATCAACGCAGAAAATATTCCTTATCCAAATCAGAGTTTTGATGTTATTTTGGCATGCCATATGTTATATCATATTCCAAACATCGAGAAGGCTTTAACGGAAATAAGTCGTGTAATAAAACCTAATGGTAGATTCATTTCAACAACAGTTAGCAAAAATCATATTAAAGAACTTAAGGATTTTCTATTTCAGTTCGATTTAGACATTGAAATGAAAAATGAATTCTTTAGTGAATTTAGAAATGAGACGGGGAATGAAATTTTACAACAATTTTTCAATGAAATTGAGTTATTTGAGTATATTAATCCTGTAAATATTTCCTCTATAGAACTTTTAATGAAATATATCGAATCAATGTTCCAAAAAGGTTATTACCCTCATTTTCAAGAAATCAAGCCTGATATTGAAAAAAAACTTATAAAAATAATCAATAATAATTCGGTATTCAAAATGAAAGGCATATCTGGATTATTTCAAGCAAGAAAGCCAAAAACGTCGAATTCTCCCTAAAATTTCTTATGAGATTTAATCGAAAACATCATAGGAACTGTAAAGCTAAAATTTTTGAATTCCCAATAACCATCTTCTTTTTTTTTCATATCTGGGTGAATACTAAAAAAGGTATATGGAAATTCATGAAGAAATTCAATCTCTAATTTTGCTTTCAGTAATGAATTTATAATTTCACTCATGGGATGGTCCCATTCATAACAAGCGGGATTTTTCAACTTTGCTGATGGATCAGCGTATGCACCTTCACCTTCAAAAAACACTGGTTTTCCCTCAGAAAAGTAATTAAAACCTACTTTAAAAGGTTCTTGATTCTCATCGATTATAAAACCAAAAGGATGGCCATCAATTATATAGAAAATCCCACCAGGTTTTAAGCAATTGCTAATAATTTCAGCCCATTTCTCTAAATCAGGTAACCAACAAATAGTACCATATGATGTGAATACAACATCAAATTCTTCATCTAAAATATTTGGAATGTCATAGATATTGGCATTGATAAATCTCACAGGGATGCTAAGTTCTTTACTTAATGCTTTTGCTAAATCTATTGCTTTATCTGAAAAATCTACACCAGTTACTTTAGCACCTAATCTCGCCCAAGAGAGCGTATCCATTCCAAAATGGCATTGCAGATGTAAAAGTGATTTTCCCGAAACATCCCCTAATTCTTTAAGCTCTATAGGTAATAAAGATGTTTTTCCAGATTTAAAGCCATCTAAATCATATGATCTTGACTTAACATTTATATCTACTAACTCATTCCATCTTTTTAGATTTGTTTCAAAATATTTGTCATTATTCAAGAATATCACCAATAATATTTTAAATTTAGAATAACTTTCAAGAAAAAATTGATCTATTTGAATTTATACATAATTTTGTAAAGCTCTTCTTTATCTTTTACATTGCCAACGACAACGCAATTATCAATAGGAACATTTTTACATTTCATTGAACTATTTTTTCCAATGATACAATTATCCAGCTTTATATTTTCACCAATAATACTATTATCAAATATTATAGAGTTTGAAATTTCTACATAATCTTTTATTTCAACATTTTTTCCAATATAAACATTTGGTCCCAAAAGAACATCGTCTCCGATTTTAACATTGTCTTCAAGATATACGGGTTCTATAAATGTAGGGTAATCACCAATATAGGTATCAATTTTACTTTGAGTTAATTGAGTCTTTATAAAGTTAGTCAATAAATATTGGAGCTGACTTTGAGAATTCAACTCTAAACTGCTAATAATATTTTCAATTTCTTTTAATTCTTTTTTCATTGTTCTCACGCCTAAAATTTCTATAATTCTAATACTTCAATTAATTTATCAATATTTTTTCCATTTTTTGCACTTGTAGTTAATACTTTTATATCCGGATTGAAATTCTTTGCGTCTTTTATCATCTTATCAATATTAGTTCCTAATCTTTCGAGGAGATCAATTTTATTTATAACAACTATATCAGACATTTTAAAGAGCATCGGATGTTTTTCAATTACCCATTCTCCTTCAGTAATCGAAACTACAGTTAATCTTTTGTCTGTTCCGAGCTTGAAATCGGAAGGACAAATCAAGTTACCGACATTTTCAATAAAAATTAAATTATAATTACTTAAATCTTGACTTTTCAAAACTTGATGGATGTGATAGGCATTTAAAGCACATTCTCGCCCAGTATTTATCTGAACTGTTTTAACTTTATTTTTTTCAATTCTATCCGCATCAACTCTAGTTGTTATATCCCCACAAATAACTAAGATCTTATATTTTTTCGATAATTTTTCAGTTAATTTTTCTAAAATAGCAGTCTTTCCTGCTCCAATTGCACCAACAATATCTATTGACTTTATTCCGTTGTTAATGAGCTTGCTATTTATTTGATCGGCTAATAGATCATTATCCTTTTCAACTTCCTTCTTTGTTTCTATCACAAGATCTCTAATTTCCTCTCTTGCTAGATTAATACTTTCAAGTTCTTTAATCCTTTGAACTTCGTGCTTTTTTTTTTCTGACATTTCTATTATAAATCAATAATAAAGGCTTTAAGAATTACGATTTTAAATTAAAAATCAAAAAAAAATTATTTGGTCTAATAATTATAAAAACCTTTTCCAGTTTTTACTCCTAATTCCCCTTTTTCAACAGCATCTTTAAGTAAATCGGGTGGTTTATCATCTGGAAGGCCACTATTCTTAAAATACGACATTTCGATATCATAAATTACATCTAATCCAATTCTATCCATAAATTGAAATGGACCGTATTTATTTATGATAAAATACTTGCAGAAAATTTGCCACGCTTTATCTACTGTCTCAATATCAGCATGACCCCCAGCCCAAATCTTTAAACAATCTTTTTTAATTGCTCTCCATATTCTATTAAGAACAAAACCAAAACACTCTTTTTTGACCTCAAGTGGAACAATTTCAATACTCTCTATCCACTTCCTCCCTGTCTGGAATGTTTCCTCACTAGTTTTGGTTCCTCGCATGATATCTGCTAGTGGCATAGTGAAAAGATTGTAAAAATGGATATTCAATAATTTATCTTTGCGATCAACGACATCTTCCAATTTTGAAACAGGAATTGAAGAGCTATTGGTAGCTAGTATAGCATTTGGTGGTGCTGATTTGTCAATCTGGGCAAAAATTTCTCTCTTTAATTCAAGCTTCTCTGGAATAGCTTCAATTATAAGATCTGTTTTTTTTACGCTTTCAGAGAGATTAGAATAGCTTTTTAATTCTATTTTGATGTTTTTCTCAAGAATTTGCTTCTCGACTTTCCTAATAAAATCATCCAATCCTTCAGGATTTACTTCAAAAATATTTATATTATACCCATAAAGAGCAGATTTTTCAATAATTTGCTGTCCCATATACCCTGCTCCAATTACAGAAATTGTTTTAATTTTATCGGCCATATACTCACCTTCAAATCATATATTTATACTTTTAATTGAGATTATGTGAAATTTAATTAAATATCTATTAATTTTCACTATTTTTTATAATTTCTTCAAGAGCTTCTAAAAAATATGTATTTTCTTCAGATGAACCAATAGTTACTCTACAATACTCTGATCCTAATTGATTTGTTGTATCATGAACTAAAATTCCTAGTTCTGCCAATTTTTCTGTAATATGACGTGATTTTGTCTTCAAGAGTAAAAAATTGGTACAACTTGGATAAGAGATAATCTCTAAATCAGATAATTTTCTTCTAATCCTCCTTTTTTCAGATTCAATTTCCTTAACATATTCTTCCATATAATACTGATTTTGTAAGGCTTTAATGCCAGCAACCACACTTGGATATGGTAACATAATCTCTAATCCTTGGAATCTTTTTTTAATATATTCTCCCCCGATTAAATATCCTATCCCTGATCCTGCTAATCCAAAAGATTTACTTAGTGTTCTTAGAACTGCAAGATTAGAATAATTCCTAATATATTTTACATAACTAACTTTTGAGAATTCAAAATAAGCTTCATCTATCAATAATATAATATTTTCATGTTCTAATATGGTTTCAATATCATTTTCAGTTAAAATCATACTACCGGTTGGGTTATTTGGATTGTCTAAAACTATTAATGATGGTTTATCCAACTGATCTATTATAGCATCTAAATGTATTTTAAAATCTGGCTCCTTCAATCTGATTTTTATTAAATTACTCTCAGCTTTTTGAGCAGAGTTATTAATAACAATGAAAGTTGGCTCTGCAATAATAATTTGTCTATTATTTGAAAATAAAAAAATAAATTCTTTTAATAGTAGATCTGAGCCAGAACTTAAAAAAATGGTTTCTTGTGGTACATCTGCATAATTCGATAATTTTTCAGTTAAGATTTCTACCACTCTTTGAGGAGTGTATCTATTTATGAGGTTAATTGATTCTTTTACAGGTTCTAACACTTCTTTTGGAGGAATTTTATACATTTCATTCATATTTAATCTAATATTCATAGATTTCAAACCAAGGAATTATAATTTTGATTTAATAGGTAAAATTCATTTCAATTTTACCTAATTAAGATAGTATCGAATATTGGATTAAAAATGTTTTTTTATTAAATTGGTCTTTTATATCTAACAATCTTAAAATAAATTTGTTTAGATAAAAAAAGGGGATTATTTAAGATGCCTACTTGGTATGAATCTCAAATTATTAAAGACTTAATGCCTATTTTAGGTGCGAGAGCTGTAAGGGGAATAGAAACTAACTTTTTCTTATCAAGAATATACACTGGTAAATCTGCTCTTCTAAAAGTAGCAAGATATTTGGAGGCAGTTATTGATAAACAGGATAGACGAGCTTTAATTATAACCGACTTATTTACAAAAAAGTTTATCAAAAATATCGAGGAATTTCTCGAACTAATTAAGATGGATTATAAAATTTGGTCAGGTGTAGTTCCAGAAGTCCCTCTGTCGACAATAGATGAAGCTGCGAAAGCTTGTGAAGATTACAATCCATCCGTTATTATTGCTATTGGAGGTGGAAGTGTGATGGATACCGCTAAAATGACATTAGTGAAATATGAAAAACCCAACCAAAATCTATTCATGATATTGCCTAGCATTGGTGCTCCTCTTGGATTGCGGAAAAAAGTGAAATATTTAATAGCTATACCAACCACAGCAGGAACAGGATCTGAAGTTGCTACCGCTGCTTTAATTACCGATACATCTAGGGATCCTCCGAAGAAGATAGAGGTTGTTCATGAGGAATTATTAGCAGATATTACAATATTGGATTCTGATTTTGTAAAAGATTTACCACCATTTTTGACAATGGCAACTGGTTTAGATGCTTTAGCACATGCTATAGGAGCATTTACGACTAATTGGGGTAATCCTTATTTTGATGCAATAAATATAACTACAATTCAAGAAATAATAAAATATTTGCCAAGATCATACAAATATGCGGCACGAGATATTGAAGCACGAAGCCATATGCAAGTAGCTTCTACTTTTGCGGCTTTTGGTTCATATGGAAACCAAGCTCCTGGGATAAATCATGCATTAGGTCATAGTTTTGGAAAAATATTTAGTGTTCATCATGGAGTCTCTGTTAGCATGTTTTTGCCTTACGGAATTGCTTTTAAGGCAAAAGTTACAGATAAGTGGTTGGAATTGTGCCCAATATTTGGTATCGAGACTTCTAGTAAAAATCGGAATACTTTATTAAATAAATTTATTGCATCACTTAAGGATTTCATAAAATCTGTGGATGGTCCAACGTGTATTAAAGAAATTCAAGATCCTATAATCTCCAAGGAAGAATATTTTGCAAAACTAGACAAACTTGTTGAATATGCTAATAATGATGCCGTTACCTTAACTACTTATCGCCCCATAGATCAAGATCTTTATAGAAAGATTTTCGAGTATGCGTGGGATGGAAAAATGATAGATTTTTAATTTAAGGATGTGAGATTAAGAAATGAGTGAAGAATTTTGTGGATATAATGGAAATATTGCTTACATAAATTTAAATGATCAAACCGTTGAAATCAAGGACTTAAATATTGAGGATGCAAGGAATTATCTCGGTGGTACAGGGTTGAGTGCTAAACTGACATATGATTTATTCTCTGAAGAGGATTATGGAATTTTAAAACAAGATCCATTTTATGAAAAAAATCCTTTAATATTTGCCACAGGTCCAATAACTGGGACAATTAGACCATCTTCTGGAAGATATTCTGTTACTGGTATATCACCTCTAACAGGGATCTGGGGAGAAGGAACATCTGGTGGTTTTTTTTGCATCTCCTTAAGGAATAGTGGATTTGATGCTATAATTATTATCGGAAAATCTAAAGATCCAGTTTATTTATACATTCATGACAAAATGGTGAATTTTAAAGATGCTAGTAAATTATGGGGAGAAGATACTTATGAAACTCAATCTCTTATTAAAAATGAACTAAATAATGACCGAATCAAGATTGCGACAATAGGCATTGGAGGAGAAAATCTCGTAAAATATGCCGGGATAATTAATGATGAAGGGAGAGCAATAGGGAGATGTGGTTTAGGTGCTTTGATGGGATCCAAGAATTTAAAAGCAATAGCTATTCTTGGTACCGAAAAAGTAAAAATTTTTGATACTAAAATTGGAAAAGAATTAATAAAGATAGATGAAGATTCCAAACGAGGAAATCTACTTGCATCAACAACACCAATGTTATATACACTTTACGGAACTAACTGTTATCTTGATATTGGAATGGCTCTTGGAGATACTCCAGCATACTATTTTACAGAGACAGAATTTCCAGCAGAAAAGTTAACAGGAAAAACGTTAAGAGAAAAATATCCCGTTTTAGATTATGGGTGTGCGGGTTGTACAATGAAATGTGGTAAACAAACAATTATTCAAGATAATGGGAATGAAATTAAGGTTGATGGTCCTGAATATGAAACCGTTGTGGCTTTTGGACCACTGTGTGGAGTATTTGATTCCAAAGACGTTATTTTAGCAAATCACTTGTCAAATCTATATGGGATTGATACCATTTCAAGTGGAGTTAGTATTGCTTTTTTGATATATTTAGTAGAGAATAAAATCAATCTACCTAAAATTCAAGAGTATTTAGAAGACATCAGACTTGATGAGATAAAATGGGGAAATGGTAAGTTAGTATTAAGTCTAATTGAGAAAATATCAAATCGTCAAGGAATAGGGAATTTATTATCTAAAGGTGTTCGAATAATGGCTAAAAAGCTAAACGTAGACCCAGAATTGGCTGCACATATTAAAGGACTAGAGGTTCCTTTTCATGATCCTCGTGCCTTCGCTGGGCAGGCGTTAAGTTATATGACATGTTGTGTAGGGGCAAATCATCAAAAATGCGATTGGTATAGTGTAGAGGTAACAACCGTTTCATTTCCAAGCTTAAGAGTAAAAATTGGTAAAGGAAGATCACAAATAAAAGGAAGAGAAAAAGGTGTGATTGCTTTACAAGATATAAGAGCTATAGACGATTCAGCTGTAAATTGCTCCTTTGTTAGTCTAAGTTTAGATGATATCATTGGACATATTAATGCTGCGACTAATTTTGGCTATGAAAAAAATTCGATGCTTGAAGTGGGAGAACGAATTAATAATCTAAAAAGATTAATAAACTGTAAATTAGGGATTAAGCGAAAAGATGATAAAATTCCTGGAATTTTAAAACAAGAATTAGAATCAGGAAAAACTGTTCATGTAAAATTAGAATTAGAAGAAAATCTAAAAACTTATTACAAGCTTCGAGAATGGGATTGGGAGACAGGTAAACCTACTGAAGAAAAGTTGAAGAGACTTAACATTTTATAAATTTAGATAATTATTTTAACTACTAATTCTTCCTTATATCCGGTAATAACTTTAGTGAATCCTTTAAACAGATTATCAACCTCGAAATTTCCTGTATCAACTCTTAGATAATCGAGATCTTTCATTTTCTGTTTAGTTGCCACAATTTTTATGTTTTTTATTCCTATTTCCCGAAGTATTTCATAGGTAAATTGCTTATTTCCCCTCCCAAAGATAAAACCTTGACCCCCTATCGGTGATACAATAATCACTCTTTTATGGTATGTCTTCATCAATTGAAGTATATTCTTCTCATTTAGATCTTTTCCAACTAATTCTTTGTTATAGAGAGCATCTATTCCAAGAAGAGTTTTGGGGATATTTAAATTGTCAGTAATAGTTTTGATTGTGGTACCTGAACCCAATAAATATAAAGTATTATCTTCCATACTCTCAATTATGAATTGAGCAATTTCTTGTTTATTTTCTTCAATTGTTCTTTCAAATCCAGAACCTGTTTTTCCTGATTGTATTAAATGTATAATTTTTGGAACTCTCAAATATCCATACAGTTTTGCTTGTAAGATGTCTTGACGGACTAAATCTTCATCAATATCAAGGACTTCCTTTTCTTGGGTTTCAATTTCCTCATCTACAAATTTATCAACAATTTCAGCTGCAGCGCGAGGATTAACAGCAAAAACAGAGCTAAACATTTTCACTCCTGCTGGTAAAGCTACTACTGGCTTTTCAAGTCCCACTGAATCAAAAATATCTCGTGCTGTTCCATCACCTCCACAAAAAATTAGAAGATCAATATCTTCCTTAACCATTTGTTTAGCAATTCTCTTTGTATCATCTTTTGTAGTTTCTTCACCAATTTTACCTATAATTTTAAAATTTATCCCAAGCTCTTTAACTAACTCAGCTCCCATCTTACCTGGGGCAACTAAAAGAATAATTTTATTTCTGTTTTTCATAGTTGATAACAATTCATTTACTCGAATAGGAGTTACTGGAGTTGCACCCATCTCTATAGCTTTTTTGTAGGTAGCACCATCTGTTCCTTTAAGTCCAACAGTACCCCCCATCCCTGCAATTGGATTTATAATTAAACCGATCTTTATTATTGGATTACTTTTCTTCTTCACTTTTTAGTATCATTCCTTAAAGTCTAACATTGAATCAATTAAATAGAAGTCTTATTATTCTTTAAAATATTTTTATTTTGGATAATTAAATCTTTAAATTTCACTAATTTTTAACACTTATGGAGTATTGGAATAAGAGGTATTCTGATGGCGGAAAAATCTGGGGTACTGAACCTAGTAAAACAGCAAAATATGCCCTTAATTTATTTAAAAATTATAATATTAGAAATGTGTTAATCCCTGGTTCAGGTTATGGGCGACATACAAAATATTTTTCAGAAAATAACTATAATGCGACTGGAATTGAGATTTCTGAAACCGCTGTTAACATTGCTAAAGAGTTTGATGGCAAATCTAAATATATCTTAGGTTCAGTATTAGATATGCCATTTAATGATATAAAATTTGATGCAATATTTTGCTATAATGTATTGCATTTGTTACTAAAAAATCAAAGAACGTTATTCATAGAAAAGTGTTATAAACTACTTGATGACAAGGGATTTGCCTTTTTTGCTGTATTTTCAGATGAAGAAGCCAGTTTTGGTAGAGGAATAAAAATAGAAGAAAACACTTTCGAAAGTAAACCATATCGGCCTACTCATTATTATACAGAACAAGATTTATTGGAAGAGTTCAATATTTTTTCAGCTATTGAGACAGGTATAATAGAAGAGAATGAAAACCATGGTAAACTAGGGCCACATACTCACAGATTAAGATACATTTTTACTAAAAAAAATTGAAAAAAAAAATAGACTTTTTATGCCTTAGTTATAGGATACTTACCAAAATTATTAATTGTTTTCAGTATTATAGGCACAAATTTTAACATATGCTGAAATGATGGAAAACCTTCTGAAATACCCATTAAGAAGTTATCTCCGGGAGCAGCATCATACAACATTTCAATTGTTTTAGCTTTAACAACTTTTTGACCTTGCATACTAAGGGGTTCAGGAAAATTTGCCCAAATTACTTTATCACTCCATAATTTCTTTGCTTCAGTTATAGTTAAATCACCAACCGGAGGATGAGTAAAGCTTTCTATCACATCTATACGTGTCCTAGCAATAAGCTCTGCAAGATGTTTCAATGTACCGTCCATGTGAACAATATAAATTTTATCATGTTTATGAAGAATATCAGATACCTCATTATAGAATGGTAAGTTATATTTTTCAAATAGTTTTGGACTAGTAATAAGGCTGGTCACATTATCCGGTGCCCAAATAACTTCTGCTGGAGATTCAGCTGCGATTTTATATATCTCAAGTTGTTTTTTATATATAGCTCTATAAAGGTCATTAAATTCTTTTTGATGCATAAAATAATCTAAAGATAATTTTTTAGGACCCATAAGCATTATAAGTGATTGTAATGGTGATTTTGGCATCATACTGTCAACAATTCCATAATTACCCATTATCATTTGTAATTCTCTTATCTCATCATAGAATGGTGTATATTCTGCATCTTCTATTAGATATTTGATAACTTCATAATCATTAAAATCTTTAATAATATACCCATCTTCTTGAAACCAAGGAAGCTGTTCTGAAAAATCCAATCCTTTAACACTAGCCTTAAATGTAGTTTCCCCTGAAGGTGTCTGAAATTTGCCCAGGATATCGTGAGGTGCTTGCATTGCTATAAGAACATCTGCAGGAGACCAAGAAGTATGGTGGCCATATTGATGAATGATATCCATGGTCACATGTGGACAGGTTACTTTATGGGTTTGAGTAACCAATGGTGCATGGAGGCATAATCCCTTATCTAATAGCTTTCGCCATGGTTCATAAACCGCTAATCCTGCTAATTGAAGGGTTTCAAAATAAATTGAGAACGGGATTATATCCGGCTTTTCTCTCCTAAGTACAGTTAATATTCTCTCTTTAGCGTTCATGCTCCAACCCACCTCTTACATTTTTTAACACCATCAATAGCGTTAATAGCGAGAGCATCAGCACCTATATCTTCAATAAATTCTTGTGTTATAGGCGCCCCACCTACTATTACTTTAATTTGATTCCTAAGATTAGCATTTTCAAGTGCCTTTAGTGTATTACTTACCTCCGGCATTGTTAATGTAATCAGTGCTGAAATGGCTAGAATGTCTGGTTTTTCATTTCTTACTGTGTCTACAAATTGCTCAGGTGAAACATCCACTCCTAAATCTATAACTTCAAAGCCTTCTGCTTTCAAAAAGAAAGATACAATATTTTTACCAATATCGTGCATATCACTTTTAGCTGTACCAATAACTATTTTACCAAGCTTTTTTTGATTCTCAGAACCTTTAATATGAGGTTTCAAAATTTTCATAGCTTTTTTAACGATTTCAGCCGCCATAAAAAGCTCAGGTAGAAAGAATTCTTCGTTTTCAAATTTATCGCCTATAATTTTTAGAGCTTTGGCAATCGCAGCTTCGATAAAATCATATGGATCTATTCCTTCATTAATAGCTTTTTTAGTTGATTCCTTGGCAGCTCTAATATCCATATTAACTGCTGCATTAATAAAATCCTCTGCAATTTCCTCTTTTGTCATTATCTTTATCCAATTATCCTAATTAAACTATATTAATAAATTGGCTTTTGGTGTATTTAATCATATCTCTTCTTAGAGTTTATTTTTTACCAAGTTTTTTCCTTGCTTTTTTGTAACTACTGTCCATAAACCATCTAACAAGTTTAGGAAAAATTCTATGAATATATCGTATGGATTTTGCATTACCTGGAGAGATATGAAATTTCTTTTTCAAAAGTTTGTTTATAACGTATTCTGAGACTTCTTCAGGTTCTAAAAGTCCTCCTGTTTCAGACATCATAGCACATTCAGGTGGTTTTCCTTCATTTTCCGTACTGAGACCAGGTGTATTTGTATCAGGGGGATAAACTATAGATATTTTTATATTATGTGGTTTTACCTCATTTCGTAAAGATTCTGCTAGCCCTACTATTGCAAATTTAGTAGGTACATAAGCTCCATATCCCATCATGCCCATATAACCTAACATTGAGGAAAAAAAGATAATATGTCCTTTTTTTTCTTTTATAAATTCTGGAATCATTATGAGTGTAGGAACTAACTGTCCATAATAATTTGAATCCATATTATTCTTGAAATCTCCTAATGTATAATCTTCAAAATAACCTGGAATAGCACGCCCTACTAGATTAAATAAATAATCTGGTACTCCATGATTTTTGATAGAATCTCTTAATATCGGTTTTAACATTTCCATATCGGTTGCATCACACAATTTAGATACTACAAATTGAGTTTCGTTTGTAATTTTTTGTTGAATTTCATTAAAAGCTTCTTCTAGGATCTCTTTACGCCGAGCAATAATTAATACACTACCACCAAGGCTAACAAAATCTTTCGCAATTGCTTTTCCCATTCCCGTTGAGGCTCCAATTAAAAATGCGGTTTTACCTTTAAATGGTCTTTTTTTTATCAGTTTTTCTTTAACCATACCACTTCAGCTTTTTTTTTAAAAAATTCCTAAACCAAAAGCTCCATATATTATAAAAATAGGAGCAAATATTAAAGTAAGTACTACGACCCCTAAACTCACAATAGCATCAAAGCCATACTTTTCTCTTTTAAATTTCTTATTTTGAATATTAAACGCTAAATCAATGATTCCTAAAAACATCATACCACTTCCTGCTAATGCTGAAAAGAAAAACCCATAATTTTGTTCTAATATTACACCAATGGCAGCAACAATAAGGTTTGGTACAATCCAACCCAAATCTGGAAACGGAAAAGAAAATTCATGTTTACGCTCAACTTCTGACATTTTAGGATGTTTATACTCGGTAAAGTAAAAAACGACCCAAAACCCTATGAAAAGCAATATCCATATTATTTGAAATATACTTATTATAATATTTAACATTTTTTTCACCTTTATAATTTAAATATCTGATTTGAGATAATTTGCTGGAACTCCAACTTCAGCAATTCCTCCATCTACTATAAAATTATGACCTGTGATAAAATTTGATGATGGTGAAGCTAAGAAAATAGCAACATTTACCACATCTTCCACTGTGCCATATCTATTTAAGGGAGTCTTCACATGTCCTTGATCCATAGTCATTTTCATTACATCTAAATTATTTCTATAAGCACCTGTTACATGGTATCCAGGAGATATTGCATTTACAGTTATTTTAGGTGCAAGACTTTGAGCGAATATCTGCATCATAGCAATTACTCCCACTTTACATATTGAATAAACTGGAATTCCTGGATCAATCCTTACCCCTGCTATAGAGGCGGTGTGAATAATTTTACCTTTTAGCGGTTCAAAATTCTGCTTCTTCATTTTTTTAGAAATTTCCTTTGCGACTAACCATTGTCCTTTTAGATTAAGTGCTATAGTCTTATCAAATAGGTCTTCTCTTATTCTAAATGGATCTTTATAGAAGCCTGTTCCAGCGCCAGCATTATTGTTTAAAATATAGATACTATCCAATTCATCAAAAGCTTGTTTAGCCATTGCTTCTACTTGGTCTGATCTTGAAACATCACAAATAATAGGTACTACTTTTTGACCAGTTTCTTTTTCAACTTTCTTTGAGGTTTCTTCTAATAACTCTTCATTGATATCTACCAATACTAAGTCAGCACCTCTATGCCCGTAAGCATATGCAAATCCTCTTCCGAAACCTGATGCTCCGCCCGTGATTAAAGCTCCCTTTCCTTCCAAAAATTTTTCATCCAAATCCATATGATTTCACATTTTAATTTTTTTAAATTATAATTCTACATCTAGTTTGTGAGAAGGAACCCCCGCTTCTGTAATACCACCATCAACTGTAAAACAATGTCCTGTAATAAAATCACTTTTTTCTGAGCTTAAGAATAGAACTAAATCTACTACATCTTTGATCGTTCCTATTCTATTAAGCGGGGTTTTAACATCCCCATCACTCATAACTTGTAGCATAATGTCTTCTCTGTGACCGTACATTCCAGTAACATGAAAACCAGGTGCAATCGCATTTGAAGTTATATATGGAGCTAAAGTTTTGGCAACAAGTTTATTTAATGCAATAATACCTGCTTTACTTATGCTATATAATGGAACAAATGGGCTCAGAACTATTCCATAATGAGATGAATTATGAATAATTTTACCTCTTAACGGCTCAAATTTTTGTCTATTCATTTTTCTACCAGCAAATTTATCAACTAACCATTGACCTTTAAGATTAATATTCATTGTTTTATCCCACGCTTTTTCTCCGACTCTTAGTATATCAACTCCATAAGTAGTTGCGATTCCTGCGTTATTGAATAAAATAAACACATTATCAAGCTCCTTAAAGGCATCATCAACCATTTGTTTTACACACTTAGAATCTGAAACATCACATATGATAGGAATTACTTTTCTCCCAGTAGTTTTTTCTACTTCTCTACAAGTTTTCTCTAATAAAGCTTCATTAATATCAACTAGAACTAAATCAGCACCTCTCTCTGAAAAAGCATGTGCCACACTTTTTCCGAAACCAGAAGCGCCTCCAGTGATTAAAGCTCCTCTTCCTTCAAAAAATTTTTCACTCATTAATTTTATACATTTGAATTCATTTAATCAATGATATTAATTTTCTCTTATTTTATTTAAATTTTTAATCTAAATATGGTGAACTTCGCTCAAAACCATAACTTTAATTATTATACTGATATTAAAAATAAGTATAGAAATATCAAGTGAATAAAATATGGTTAATAAAGTAGTCCCTTATTTAATTAATATCTCTGAAATAACTCCTGCACGGAGCCAAGCAGCTCTACTAAACGAATTAGCGATGGGTTTAATCGATTGTATTAATATATATGGAAAAAGTCTCAAAAAGCTAGGCAAGATTTCAAAGATTTCAACTGCATTCTGGCCAGTTCGATTAATTCCTTTAAGTGATACAAGAGCGTCTGTCTTTAGTTATCTTTTGAATAAACAAGAAAAGTTGAGTGTAGGAGAGTTTGCTCAAATGCCACCTAGACCTGAAAATGTTATTAAAGGGGCAGATCCTGTATCTTTTTTAAATTCATTGCAAACCTATAATAATACATATCTTAGACGTTCAAAAAACTTTAAACGTGGAACTGTTATTCAAGAAGCTTTGTTCAGTGCTAGTGAAGTAGATTATTTTCAGAATTTCTTTTTAAATCAATATGATTTGAGTTCTCATTCAACACCTTATTTTATATTAGAAGGGGGCCCTATCACTAAAAGTGTTAATCAAACAAAAATCGCACCAGAAGTTCCTGTTTATGTCTCACAGAAAGATGTAAAAATGCTTGATACATTTGCTGATGCTATTATTAAATTATGTGAAAGATGGGTTGAAAAGGGAGGGAAAGAAGTTGATAAAATTAGAGATACAAAAGTAGATACTGGAGAAGAAGAAAAGCAACTTGCTATATTGAATAAGGAAATACAAGCAGAAAAAGAACGCGAAATTGAAAAGTCTCCAGAAGAATTAGTAAAATTAGGAAAATATAAAATAAATGATAAAACAGGAGAACTGAATAATAACCTTAACGCGATTAAGAATAGCCTTGATAGTTTAAAAAATGCAATTAATAATCGTGATTTATTTTTAGTAGAAGAAGGTTTAAAGGACATAAATTTAAAGTATAGAGAATTAGGAGATTCTATAAATAGATATAATAACGAAATTGCTCAATTAAGGAAAAATGTGCAGCGAGAAATCTCTGATCTCGAAAAAACAAAACAACAGAAAATAAGAGAGTTAGAAAGAAAAAAAGCTGAAGTTGAAAAACAGATTGAAGCAAAACATAGCGGACTTAGTAAAGATTTAACTTCAGCCGAAGATACAGTAACTCAGATAAAAGCAGAGAAACAATCTTGTTTAGATAATATTGAAGTTATCAAAGATAAAGAAATGACTGATGTTCAAAACTTTTTTAATAACTACACACTTCAGATTAAAAGTCAAAATGTCATTGTGGGTATACCAATATATATATTCTTCTTTACAGATCCTAACACAAATCGAACTACTGAAAGAGCTCCGGTATTACCAATTTTAATTGAGAAAGGAAAACCAGTGGAAACGAAAGTTAAGGCAGGCTTCAGACAAAAATTACGAGATCTAATGAATAAAGATAACGCTATGATTGAATTAGTTGAAACTCAATCTGATAAAAATAATTTGATGGAAACTAAAAATTTAGACACTCGTCTGGAAGATGCAATTAATGATTTAAGAATTCGTAAAATTTTAAGTAAGAAACAGGCTGAAACGGCAAAAGATATGATAGCAAACTTAGTTTGGTAAGTTTGACTATCCTTATTAATATTTCTTTTTTATAGTTTCTTTAATGTTCTATATAATCCATTTTTACTCCACAACACTCAGGAATAGGTTGATATCCACATTCTTTTGAACAGCAACAAAGTAAGTAGCCATCTTTCACTATCATTGATTTCTCACAACAAACGGGAACATCTTTTTCTGAGCCACAAATACTACATACTAGTTTAGTTGACATTTTTTTCCAACACCTAACCATTCACTTTTCCTAATGACACTATAACATAAAAAAAACAAAAATGGATCCATTATGGAATATAACTTAAGCGAAAATTCTAATTTCATATAAAAAGTAAAACTAACGATAATATTGTTTAATATTAGATTGAAGTACAAATTTGTGTAGAAACCTTCAATAACAATGTTTAATAATTAATTGCTATATTATCAGAAAAAATGGAGAAAGAAATTGACTGACAAATTAAATCTTACTAATACTTTCAAATTATATCAAGAAGCTTTAGAATTAATTCCAGGAGCAATTCTAGGTATAAGAAGGCCATATAATTTTATTGAAGGAGAGTATCCCATCTTTTTTGAATCTGCTAAAGGTGGAAAAGTAATTGATGTTGATGGTAATGAATATATTGATATGTTATGTGCTTATGGACCGATTATCATTGGACACAGAGAAGAAGAAATCGATAATGTAGTTATTGAACAAATTCGTAATAAAGGATTTTGTATGTCCCTCACTCAACAAATACAAAATAAGTTAGCAAAAAAGCTAAAAGATTTGATACCTTGTTGTGAAAAGATGGTATTAATGAAGATGGGAACTGATGCAACAACAGCAGCAATTAGAGTAGCTAGAGCATATACGAAAAAAATGAAGATTCTTAGTTGTGGATACCATGGATGGTATGATGCTTTTAGTGAAGTCCATGGAATTGAAGCGGGAATACCCAAGAAATTATTCGAGGATTTTTATGAGTTTGAGTTTAACAAATTAGCAGATGTTGAAAGTCTTTTTGAAAAGAACAAGGATGATGTAGCAGCTATTATAATTAATCCCATACACACTCCTGGTGGTCGAGAAGTGGAGATGCCACAACCTGGATATCTAGAAGGACTTCGTAAATTAGCGAATGAAAACAATGCATTATTAATATATGATGAGATAAGAACAGGTTTTAGAGTAGACATGGGTGGAGCTCAGAAATTATTTGGAGTTCTTCCGGATTTAGCTGCCTTTGGTAAAGCTATGGGAAATGGTTACCCTATAAGCACACTCGTAGGTAAAAAAGAATTTATGGATGTTCTTGTAGAAAAGGTATTTCTAAGCTCAACCTTTTTCCCTAATAGTTTAGCTCAGATTGCTTCTCTAAAAACCATTGAAATTCTTGAACGTGAGAATGTATTAATTGATATTCAGAAAAAAGGGGAAATATTTGCAAAACAAGTCAATGATCACATAACTGATATTGGAATTCCATGTAAATTTACAGGTGGTCCTTGGATGCCATATATTACATTTGATCCCGACCCAGATTATTTATATAGAAAAATTCGAGAAGAATTTTATAGACAATTGATACGCCGAAAAGTGTTTCTCCAACCTTATCATCATGGATATATCGCATATCGGCATTCCAGTGAAGATTTGGAAAATGCTTCAGAGATGATATATGAATCATTGAAAGAATGTAGAAAAATCTAAAATCATATTCTTTTTTGCTCGGTAATTCTAATTCTTTTTATTTTATTTTCAATAGACCTCCAAATGACACCTAGTGAAAAGCAAATAGTCAAGTTCATGAAATATAAGATGTAATTCAACCAATACACATCAAATACTATACCAAAAATGTTTCCAATTATTTGAGGACCGCTATGTGCGCCCCAGATCGGTCCATGAACAGCATAAGTTATTGCAAAATATATATCTTGAACTAAGAAAATATGGAAAGTTGACCTTCCAACTGCAGAAATCGCTTTCGAAATCTTAAGATTGCTGATTTGAGGTAGGTATTTTAATGCTAGAAGAATTATAAAAGCGGAATAGGTATTTGCAAGTAAATGATAATCACCTCGCAAAATCTCTGCTCCATCGATTGCTAATCTAAAATCAAAAAATTCATAACCTATTAAGTACATTAAACTAAACGGAAATAAGATCCATATAAACCAATTTTTTTTACTAAATATATTAGGATATTTCGAAAACCAGAAACCCAATCCAATAGATGAAAGATATAACGGGATAATATTACGAAAATAAATTTCTATAGGCCATTCAGCCCAAGTAATTTCACCTACTATAAAAAAAACTAATAAATGCATAAAGAGTTCAATTAAGAAGCATGAAATTAGAGATATTATTGGCCATTTTGAAAATAATTTATACAATAAAGGCATAAGAAAAATTGATTGAACTACTATTGGTATAAACCAATTCCCCGGACCAGCAAAAATTGCTTGTTGGTAAATGATATAATCCAGAAACCAATTATCACTTAGTAGGTCACGAAAATTTACCCCATAGATGATAAATCCAATTATTGTAGAGACAATATATAGAATAATATAGGGAAAAATATAACGCCAAAATTTATTTTTAAAATATTCTCTTGAGTATAACTCTTTAAATGATGATATCCCTTTCCTTTCAAAGGATTTACCCATATTAAATCCCATAATAATCAAGAAAACTGGGATTGCCATTCTTATCCATAATTCACCGCCAAGATATGGTCTTAGTGAGGCATGAAAAGAATGATCAACAATTACAAAAGCAATCATAATGCTCTTTAACAAGTCAATTTGAAAGAAATTATTTTTAGTTTCAGTTGGAACACTAAAGTTATCCTTTATAATTTCATTATCCACAGAATCTAACCTTGCCTAATTTCCTTTAATAATATATAGAATAATGTAATTCTTTAAAGATTAATCTAAGAAGTGGTATTTATGTTCTCATATTTGGAAATATCCTTATCTGTAAATAGCCTTGAAGTAATTAAACTTAAAATAATAGAAAGATTGATGATGATATGGATAAATTAATTATTACTTCAGCAATATGTGGTGCAGAAGTATCAAAGGAACATAATCCTAATATTCCCTATACTGTTCAAGAAATTGGTGAAGAAGCTCAATCTGCCTATAAAGCAGGAGCAAGCATTATTCATTTACATGTTAGGGAAGATGACGGGACACCAACTCAAAATAAAGAAAGATTTAGGGTATGTATTGAACAAATAAAAAAAAGATGTTCTGATGTGATTATTTTGCCCTCTACCGGTGGTGCGGTGGGAATGACCAATGAAGAAAGGCTCCAACCCATCTATTTAGATCCAGCTCCTGAAATGGCAACACTTGATTGTGGTACAATGAATTGGATTGGTGGAGATGAAATTTTTGTGAATACTGAAAACACTATAATATATTTTGCTGAAGAAATGAACAAGCGTGGAATCAAATATGAATTGGAGTGTTTTGACAAAGGAATGGTTGACATGGCATTAAGGTTAAACAATCAAGGATTTATAACAGATCCAATGCACTTCAATTTTATGTTAGGTGTTAAAGGGGGAATAGACGCTACTCCTAGAGATTTACTTTTCTTAGTCAATAGTATTCCTAAAACCTCCACATTTTGTGTTGGAGGGATTGGTAGATATGAGTTTCCGATGATAACAATGTCAATAATACTGGGCGGACATGTAAGAGTAGGTTTTGAAGATAATATTTATTTATCTAAAGGTATATTAGCAAAATCAAATGGAGAACTCGTTGAAAAGGTCGTTAGGATTTCGAAAGAATTAGGAAGAGAAATCGCTACACCTGATGATGCACGCAAAATCTTAGGCTTAATATAAATAATTTGACTAGGAGTATGAATAACTATGATGTATAAAGAACTGGCAAAATACTATGATTTAATTTATTCATGGAAGGATTATAAGGCAGAAATTAAAAGTATTAAGAAATTAATTAAAAAATATAAAATTTCTGAAGGAAGTGAATTGCTTGATGTTGGATGTGGAACAGCAAAGCATTTAGAGTACTTAAAAGATGATTTTTCTTGCACAGGATGTGATCTTAATAATGAAATGTTGGACATTGCAAAAGCAAATATTAATGGAGTTAGTTTCCTTCAAGCGGATATGATAACGTTAGATCTCAATAAGAAATTTGATGTTATCATCAGTCTATTTAGTTCTATAGGTCATGTAAAAACGTATAGTAAATTAGAGAAAACTATTCAAAACTTTTCTAACCATTTAAAAAAAGGTGGGGTGGTAATTATTGAACCATGGCTAACAAAGTCAACCTATGATGCTGGACGACCTGGAATGACAACATACGATGCTGAAGATATCAAGATCGCAAGATTAAATACAACAAAAATTGAAAATGATCTTTCAATCTTAGAATTTTATTATTTAATTGCTGAAAGAAACAAGGATATTGTGTACTATTCGGAAAAACATGAATTAGGACTTTTTGAGATTGATAAATTCTTGAAATATATGAGTAATTCGGGATTAAAGTCAGATTTTTTAAAAGACGGCTTAATGAAAGGAAGAGGTCTCTATATTGGAATAAAATTATAATTTGGGATTAATAAATAAATAAAGTGATTTTATGAAAAAAGGAACAAAATACGGGACCCATAGAGTTATTGAACCAAAGGGATCATTACCTCAACCCGCATTAAAGATATCAAATGACATGAATATATTTGATAATGAAATCTTAATTGATGTAGATTATTTGAATATCGATTCAGCAAGTTTTACTCAACTTAGAGAAGAAGCTCAAGATGACATAAAAAAGATTGGAGAAAAAATCAAAGAAATTGTAAATGAAAGGGGAAAAATGCAAAATCCAGTAACTGGATCAGGAGGTATGTTAATAGGAAATGTAGAAGAAATTGGTGAGACTTTAAGAGATAAAATCGATTTAATTGTGGGAGATAAGATTGCAACACTAGTATCACTCTCCCTTACACCACTTAGGATAGATAAAATACTTAATATCCAGCCTGATATTGATAGAGTTGAAATCGAAGGGAAGGCAATTCTATTTGAAAGCGGCATCTACGCTAAGCTTCCCAAAGATATGGAAAATACTTTGACATTAGCAGCTCTTGATGTTGCAGGTGCTCCTGCACAAGTGAAAAATCTAGTAAAAGAAGGGAATTCTGTGTTAGTTCTCGGTGCCACTGGAAAATCAGGTTTAATGTGTTCATATATGGCTAAAAAAATGGTCGGTCCAAAGGGAAAAGTTATAGGACAAGCTCGGAATGAATCGCGTGCAGATTTTCTCAGAAATACCGATTTTTGTCATGAAGTTTTTATAGGAGATGTTAGAAAACCGATAGAAATATTAGAAGAAACTTTAAAAATAAATGATGGTCAAGAAGTCGATATTTCAATAAATTGTTTAAGCATACCTAATACAGAAATGGCGACTATTCTTCCAGTTAAAGATGGCGGTGTTGTATATTTCTTTTCTATGGCAACAAGCTTTACAAAAGCAGCTTTAGGCGCTGAGGGAGTAGGAAAAGATGTAACTATGATTATTGGCAATGGTTATACTAAAAATCATGCCCAGATTACCTTAGATTTATTAAAAGAATCTCCAGTATTAAGAAAAATCTTTGAGGAAAAATATGTAAAATGAAATATTTAGTATTAGTATCCTTCATCTAAATTAACAACATTTTCTGGTCTTTCACCACGTAAAAACCTATTAACATTTTCAAAAAAAGGTTTAAGATCTGTCATTAAAGCATCTGATTGCCATGCTCTATGTGCAGTCATTATTACGTTTTTTAACTTATGGAAAGGGAATTTTGATGGGTAACATGGAAAAGGATCCTGATTTTCGCCTCCCCTAACATTTGGATAATTATACCAAACATCTAAGGCAGCTCCTCTAATCTTCTTTCCTTTCAAGGCACTATACAACTCTTTTTCATTAATAGTAACTCCACGACCGACATTAATGATAATTACACTTGATTTCATAGCATTAAATTCAGCTTTATCAATAAAACTTATTGTATTTTTAGTTAAGGGAAGTGTATTAATAATAATATCGGCTTGTTTAATAGCAGTAATTTTCTCATCAGCTGTATATGTTTTAATACTCAGATCTTTGCATTGTTTAGTTCTTTTGACTGCGATGAATTTCATCTGAAACGGTATACACATTTCTTTTAAGATTTGTGCGATATTTCCATATCCTAGAAATAAGACAGTTTTGCCAAATAAAGTAATTGCGGGATGTTGCGTATAATCCCAATTACCTTCTCTTAGAAGTTGATCATTCATGTTTATTTCCTTAGCTAAAGAAAGTAGTAGAGCAAATCCATATTCGGCAATAATCTTAGAATGAGTATGAGAATTACAGAGAACTATATTATTTTTTTTATAGAAATCAAAATTAAACATTTCTAATCCTGTAGCAAATGTTTGGTGCATTTTTAGATTACTATATAACTCAAGCTCAGTTTCATTGATTTTAGGACCAATTAGTACGTCAATTTCTTTAATAATATTTTCTTTCGCTTGTTCTTCAATATCATTATAAAAAAGTAAATCTACATTTGGTTCTATTAATTGTCTGCAAGAATTTTTAAAATCTTCTTTTGAGAAGAGAACTTCTAACTCTGCTCTTGGTTTTATTAGCACTTTCATGATATTATTTAATATTGAGGTTATATAAATATTTGAAGAAGAATAGTGAAATCTTACCTTTAAAAGTAAGTTTTTTACTCTTCATCACAATAACAATTAATCGAGCTTAAGATTGTATTTCCACAAGGGC
>JBHLLI010000011.1:0-52915 GCA_048885765.1 Candidatus Hermodarchaeota archaeon | reverse complement strand
AAGAAGCTTAAGCCTACTAAAATAGCGATAAAATATAATCGGGGATGTTGTAGAAAATATGCTGCAAAACATAATGGAACTGTTATAAATAACAATCCAGTAATTAATCCTTGGATATATACTGGAAAAATTGACCATAAGTCAGGATTTATTATACGCATAATATAGGCAATCAATAGAATAATAGCATTTATAGATAAAACAATTACAGTTTTAAATTTCCGAGATTTTTGTTTAAACCCAAATTTAACTACCCCTAAACGAGGTTGCGTAATATATTTCTTTCCAAGTAGAAATAAGATTAACCCTATTATCATAAGAATTATTGGTAATAGACTATCAAACGGTTCAGGTAAAAAGTCACTAAGGGTTATTCCTATACCTATACTTAAAACTAATATACCAAAGTAAATATCTAATATTCCATCCTCAAGAGTAGATCTCCATGTTTTTTTCTCAATTTCTTTTAAATCAATATTTTCTGCTATTCTAATCACCAATTCATCATATTTTAAGGCATATCATTAAAATAAAGGACAAAACCTATTATTAATGTAGCCATAAAGATAATGATTAATATTATTCTTAAAAGAAATATCTTTTTCATTAATTTCTCCTCCATTGATTTATTTTTTTTTATTTCTTTATTGATAATTAAAAAAAAAGTTATTAGTTTAGATGGATGATTACTCAATTTTTTTCAATTTTCTCATACCAATATAAAGCACTGGAAGGCTAACTCCAATGTTATAAAGAAATATTGGTACCTGCATTAAGATTCTCATCATTTCGGGAGTATCTGGATCAAACATTATCAACAACATGACAGGTAAGAACATCAATGGTTGAAGTAAAAGCATTGATATCATAGCATTTGATCTCATGCTTGAGTCTTTCTCTCCAAAAGCAGGGGAAATACATTGAAGGCCCATAGCTTGACACATAGATATCTCCGCAAAAAGCAAAAATTCAACGAAGAAGATTATAATGTTCAGAATATCAATGCTAGTGAATATAATCAACAAAATGGTTATAAATATTGATATGAAAATATTTATTATCAGCATGGTAAGTAAATAAGAATACACCAGTGATTTTATTCCTCTTGGAGATCGTTTGTAAATCCAAATCACATCCTTTGAATCAACAAAAGCAAGATGTCCTATTATTACACTCCCTATAGCACCCCCAATTGCAATTAAAATAGTTGAGGAAAATGCTATTCCAAATACACCTTCACTCATGCTTGAAATAAACCAAGTCATAAATCCAAGAAGTCCGACAATATACGCTATTCTAGCGATGTTTGCTTTTTTTCTAAAAAATCTTTTTAATTGCACCACAATTAAACCCCCCCAGCTGCTTCCAGAAACTTTCCTTATGAACCTATAGATTATATTTTCATGTTTAACAATTGTAATATTAATCTTCTCGATTCCTGCTTCTAAGGTATAGAATGATTCCGCTTTTTTGTAAGCAATATACAAGATTGCTAAAGGGATACAAATGACTAAAATTAGGCTTATCCAAATATTTATAATAAAGGAATTAAGTAATATGGGATCAATAATATACACGATGATGTTTGAAAACCAGAGTGAAGGGTAGAAAGCTAGCCAATTTTTCAATTCTGGGTGTATTAAAAGATGGTTAAGAAAAAATATAAGGCCATACATTATTGCAACTAAAACTATTGTAAAAATCCATATTAAAGCTTTTCCTAAATCACGTGCTTTTTCATTCTTTGATATTTTATGCTCAAGCCAACTTGCTAATATTGAACCGGCCAAGTTTGCAAAATAAACAAGCCCAAAAACCGAACAGTATATAATTATATACTCTAAAAACGTAAAATTGATGATAGGATTTATCATACCAATTACGATTGGAGATATTAATAATACTATCATAGTGTAAATGGGTGCCTTACCTAAAAACTCTCCCAAGAAAATATCGTTTGATCTAACTGGTGTTGCTAATAATGATTCTTTTACACCGATCTCACCTTCTCTATATACATTATTTAAAGGATAAATTAGAAGCATTAGAAATAATCCCATCATTATAGATTCAATAATTATAGCAATAGCAGGTTTGAAAACGCTTGAAAACTGATCAGCTAACGTTGGCATAAAGAGATCAAATAATATAGGCGCAAATATGAACGCCCATAAAAACAACAACGAATATAGAGTTATAAAGAACAATTTGCGATAATTTCGGAAACTACTGGTTCTTAATAAAATTTCATTTTTAGCAATTACCATCCATAAAGCCTTTTTCTGATCTCCTAGTTCAGTTGATTTTTTCCTTAAAGGTGTATTTTCCCCTGAATCTAGTATTTTTTCAGTTGTAAGAACTGTCATCTTAAAATTACCTCTTCTATTTCTTATTTTTTCTCTTTTTTCTTTGCTTCTTATTATCATTTTTGAAGTTTTCAGGATTTTGATCTCTCCAAGCTAATAAATCCTCGATATGGGATGCTCCAGTTATCTTTAGGTATGCATCTTCCAAGTCTTTAGCACCTGTTGATTCAATAATTTCTTTTGGAGTACCTTCAATTTTTAACCGTCCATCGACAATTATACCAATTATATCACATAACTGCTCAGCTGTATCGAGAAGATGAGTACATATAAAAACTGTTTTATCTGCTTTTTTAGCAAGCTCAGAAATAAGATTCTTGACAATTCTCGCTGCGGCGGGATCTAGGTTTGATGTAGGTTCGTCTAAAAAGATTATTTCTGGATCTTGGATTAAGGCTGCACATAAACAGACTTTTTGTTTCATTCCTCTCGAATATCCTTCCAATAAATCATTTTCACGGCCTTGCAAATCAAAGAGTTCTATTAACTCATTAATTCGATTGGAAATTACTTCTCTTGGCATGTAATATAATTCACCAATAAATTCTAAGAACTCTCTCGCAGATAGTTTGGAGTATAATCCAGGAGATTCTGGTAAAAAGCCACATATCATTTTTACTTTCTGGCTCTCTGATACAATGTCAAAACCTCCTACAATTGCCTTTCCAGAAGTTTTAGAAATGATTGCGTTAAGAATTCTAACTGTTGTAGTTTTCCCCGCTCCATTTGGACCTAATAATCCATATGTTTTTCCATAAGGAATTTTTAAATTAATGTTGTTGACTGCACAGATATTACCAAAATTCTTAGTAAGATCATGAGTCAATATTGCATGAGTTTCTACTATTTTTTTTCACCTCTTTATTAAAAATTTCTCTTTTTTTTTTGAATTTATTTTAGGTTAACCTCTGATTCATATCTTGTTCTGCTTCCTAACCATGAATATAGAATGAGAATAGCTCCAAAACTTATTAAAATTATAATAAAATATAATATAATATTATAAGCAGCTATTCCTAAACCGAGATAGAGCAAATCTAGTATTGTAGGAATAAATATTATAATAATACCAATAGATTTAAACCCTAATACTCCTAGAAATGAGGTTTTCGGAGTTTTTTTTCTTACAATTGCAACCCATTCTACAGTTTGTTTCTTAAAGAATTGCCATAAACCATAGAATAATACGCCTATTCCCGCAATAAAGATTATCCAATATATAATGTTATAACTTAATGCTAAGGTACTATTTCCTAGTATTATTACTAATGGTTGTGAAAATGAAATGAAATTTAGTACTCCATGAATTATGATGGGATATAAGATATTCCTAGTAAGGATATAAATTAATCCTAAAGAAAATCCAATTAAAAATACAGCAGTTATATGTACAATACCGCCTGAAAGATTACCATTTATCAAATCAGCTGGTAAATGTGCAATAGCAAAAAGGAGACTTGATGATGTTATTGCTGTTAGCGGTTTCATTCCTCTATTTTCCAATAATGGTATTAATAACCTGCGATAAACTAACTCTTCATATATAGGTGCTCCAACCGTAAGTGGTAGATAATAAACCAAAATGTTTAAAGGATTAGCCAAATGTGCGGGAGTTAGTAATATATCTGAATAACCCGTCTGCGGATTTAGATTAAGAATTCTAATTATGTGTACCAAGAGTAAATTAGCAATGACAATGGTAGTAAAAGTGCCACAAATAAGACCTACTGTCCTTATAGTATTTAGAATAGTCGGCTTATGAAATTCCATATTTCGTGCTTTGAATAGTGGGATGAAAACATAATAGACTATGAAAATCCCAATAATTTGAGAAACTAACAATATTAAGAGATTTGTGATCACAAGATCTAAAGGATAAGCAGAACCAATAAAAATGATAATGAATGTGCCGATCAAGGAAATTATGTCTAAGAGCACTCCACCTACTCCAATTACCATTAATGGAGTAAAGTAATTTAAAAATTTTCCGTTTCTTTCATTGATTATAACCATTTTGTGAACTCTCCTTTAATTTTTTTTTATCAAAATCTTTAATAGCATGATTCTTTTCAAGACGGTAATTGATTAAGAACCCAATATTCATCACCAAAGAAAATCCAGAAAAGACACCTTCAAAAAAATCCAACAACGGTATATCTGCTGGGATTCTTCCCAAAATCAAGGCAATGCTTATAGAAATCATTCCAAGTATTAACATAGTTTCTTTTTTCATATTTAACCTAACCTAAATTGAACTAATTAATAATTTATGATTTTACTTGTTTTTTATCCATCAGGACCTTCTAAAGTCCTAATTTATTAATATGAATCTTTCTATATAAAGCTTTGTATCGCAGAGTTGTGCCCATAATAAAGTATAATCTGTAACAAAGTAAGCTAAATGTTAATGAATATCATAGAAAATTATAAATAAATTAAAATTCGAAATGCATAATATTGACAATCATAAATCTAGAAATAATTAAATGACTGCTATTAGAGAAGAAGGAAAAGTTAATGATGATACAACTCTCATTGATATCAAAATGTTTGCTGTTCCCAAAATCAATGGAATATATTTAATTGAAAGCGGAAAAAAATGCTTAATCGATGCAGGAACTCATACGGAAGCTCGAAAAATCCTTAAACGATTGAAAGAGCTGAATGCATTCCCTCCAGATATGATTATATTGACTCATTCGCATTGGGACCATGTACAGAGCGTCCCTTTTTTAATTCAACGAGCAAGAAAGGAGGGAAAAGAAATTAAGATATGTGCATCAGCAAAGGCTATCCCAAACTTAAGGGATCAATCTTATAATGAAATTTTTGGAACAGGTCCTTTCAATAATTTTGAAAATGATATCATGCCCCTAAAAGATGGAGATATTATTGATCTTAATGGGATATCACTAAAGATTTTTGAATTGGAAGGACATATGACTGATCAAATTGCGATTTTAGATGAGAAAAATAAAAATCTGTTTGTAGGCGATGCGCTTGGAGATAAAATCTCAGAATTTATTTTTATTCCTCCATTCTATCCTCCTTATTGGGATAAAGAAAGTTTTCTCAATTCAATTGAAAAAATACGAAAAATAGACTACGAAACAATAAGTTTGACCCATTACGGCTTAATTTATGGAGATGAAGCCAAAACAATTTTAGATGAATCAGTTGCTAACCTAAACAAATGGTGGAATTATTTTGAAGAGAATGTTGATCATTTAGATGATATCCCTTATATAATTGATGAATTGCTTCCCAAAGTAATTCCTAAATCAGAAATAGATAAATACCCTCTTAAACTTAAAGAGGCGATTGCTTTCTGGCTTGGGGAAGGATTTAAGATAGCTAAAGGAATTTGAAATAAATTATTAAATTTTTCTGCAAACAAGTTCTCCTTTCCCAATAGGGACGACTAAAGCATCTACCCGCTCATCAGCTAAAGCTTTATCTAACATCGGTTTTAATGTCTTATAATGATTGATTGCATTATCCGCAACAAGAATCCCACCCTTAACCATGTTTGGTATAATAAGATCATAACATTCATCATACACTTCTTTTTCTGCATCTAAGAAACAAAATGAAATATTCTTATAATTAGGAATATAGGCTCTCGCATCACCTTCTATTATTTCAACCAAATCTTCTACACCTGTTAATTTAAATGTCTCTTTTGCCATTCTTATTTTTTCTTTTAAAATTTCGAAGGTGATTACTTTAATTCCAATAAGTCTACAAGCAAGAGCGATCCATAGCGTAGAATAACCTGCACTTGTTCCAATCTCTAAGAATTCACCTTTTGGAGCACTAGCAGCTAGAATCGCAATAAATTTTCCAGTTTCTGGAGGAATCTGACGAAGTCTTTCCATCCTGGGTGTTCCATCTTCTCTGTCTTGAGCATCTATTTCTTCTAGATAACTCATTCTCTTTATTACTTCTTTTGGGATCTTATGAAACATTTTTAATCACTAAGAAGATTTTTCTAAAATAATAAAATATTGTGTTTTTTACCGGTAAAATTAGAATAAGTCTATAAAGTGTTAAATAATATCTGTAGATACTAAATTATTGTTTTACAATATTGTATGTACCCCCAAAAGTCTTTTATATTATGGTTGAAAAAATAAACATATCATAATATGCGTGGTTGTTTTAAAATAACGAGATATTATGAAAATCTGACAGAAAATGGGTGAAATAATGTATAAAAAAAATAAAATAAGATCCAAATTAGGACTACTTAGTTTCTTAATGATCTTTTTTGCTTTATTCGCTTTAGCTCCAAATATAGCCATTGCAAATCCTGAAGAAGAACCCGCACTAGTATTTGGCACTTATATTGGACCTAGTAATCTTGATCCACTTCTTGCGTTTGAAACCAACTCATTTAGTGTCATTGATCAAGTAGTTGAAGGACTATTTGCTTATGATCTATCTCATCCTGAAATGGTTGTTATCCCTAGACTTGCTGCAGGATATGGAACATGGTCTCCAGATGGTTTAACATATACAGTTTCTTTAAAGCCAGGAGTTACTTTTCATGATGGAGCTCTTTTTAATGCAACTGCTGTCGAATGGAACTACAATAGATTAGCATACTTTACTAATTTTACTGGCTTATTACCACCTGGTTATCAAACAACACCTTTTGAATGGTTGTACCGATGGCCTGATGGCACTCCCATTATTAATAGAGTAGAATCTATAAATATATATACTGTTGATTTTATTTTGAATAGACCTTATGCTCCGTTTGAATCATTATTAGCATTTACTGGTTCTGCTATATTATCACCTAAATCTACTCCCTATTTCGACTATCTTAATGTGTATTCTAGTAATTTAATTGGCACTGGACCTTTTGTCTATGATTATTATAGCGAAGGGTTTGAGGTAAAATTTCATGCTTATGAAAATTATCATAGTGGTGAAGCAGAAATTAAAGATCTCACATTTTCAATTATTGGAGATTCATTTGAGAGAAGTCAGGCTTTATTAGACGGATTAATTGATATTTTGCATAATCCAGAACTATCAATGATAAGTACCTTTGAAGCTGATCCTCAAATTGTTGTAGAACAAGGACAAGATGAAATTACTAGGTTCATAACTATGAATAACCAAATCATCGATCAAACTTGGAGACAAGCAATTTCCTATGCATTTGATTATAATTACTATATTGATGATATCTTAGGTGGTGAAGCAATCAGATTAAAATCTCCTATTCCTGAAGGTATTCTTTATGCCAACTGGTCATTTAATGCACCTACTCATTCTGTAATACAAGCTCGACAGATTTTGGTCGATGCGGGTATTTGTAATTTTGATATATATAGTGATACTGAGTGGTTGGATGCTGCAGCAAATAACCCTCTTAAAACTATTACACATACATATATTCCAAGTGTTGTTAGAGAAAATATAGGAATTCTATTAGAACAGAACCTAGAGTTGATAGGAATTGATGTTATTTTAGAATTGATTGACGTCTCTGAATTTCTATATAGGTTATATGAGGATCCAAGCCTTTTCCAAACATGTTATTTGGGATGGGGTGCAGATTATAATGATCCAAGTGACTTTATTAATTACCTATATAGTGTTGATGGAACATCTAATTTTGGATTGGTAGATGATCCGACTTTAGAGGACCTAATGGCACAAGGATTAAGTGAGCTTGATCCTATTGCGAGAGAAGGAATATACGATGAAATCCAGAGATATATGGTAGAGGAACTTATGCCATTCGTTTATTTATCGGTTAGTAAGAAATATGACGTTTATAACACTAATGTATTTGGATATAACGCAAACCCTATGGGTAAATTCTGGTTTTATGATATTACGTTGGAAGATTTTACTCCTCCAGAAACCTTTGTTGAAACTCAAGGAGTAAAGGGATTTGATGGGTATTATATGTCTGATGTTAGAGTCTATCTTTATGCTGATGATGATATGAGTGGTGTACTTAAAACAGAATATAGTTTTGATGGAGCGATTTGGAATGAATATTTTGATTCAATCGAGATAACAAATTATGGAGCTACAGATATTTATTATAGATCAGTAGATTATGCTGGAAATATTGAACCAACTAAATTGATAACTATAGAAATTTATGAACGACCTCCTGATCACCAACCTGTAATTTATGCACCATCCTCTTTTAGCTATGAGATAGATCCACATTATGTTTGGGAGGCTTCATCATATGCCGTAATTGATCAAGTCGTAGAAACACTATTTGCTCATGACTTTGATACCCCAGATAATGCGATCGTTCCTAGATTAGCTGCGGATTATGGTACCTGGTCCCCAGATGGGTTATCATATACAGTTCCTTTAAGAACTGGTGTATACTTCCATGATGGAGCATATTTTGATGCTTATATGGCAGAATGGAGTTTCAATAGATTATTCTACTTTATGAATATGACAGGCACATTACCAAGTGATCAACGAGTTTCTATGTTTGAATCAATGTTCCGATGGTTCGATGGCACACCAATTATTGACCATGTTGAGGTTGTAGATCCTTATACACTTAGGTTTGTTTTAAATAGACCATATGCAGGTTTGGAGGGATTACTTGCTATGAGTGGAACTGCGATTCTATCCGCCGCATCAACTCCAGCTACTGAATACCTCAATCCCGAAAATAATAATTTGGTAGGTACAGGTCCATTTCGATTTGCTGAATATCAATGGGATACAGGAGTTAGATTTTATAGGTTTGATCCTTACTGGCAAGGGCCAGCAATGATTGATGAACTCTGGTTCTTAAGAATTGATGATTCTAGTCAAAGACAAGATGCATTCCAACGTGGAGTAGTAGATTTCTTAGATGATCCAGATATTGCATTACTTGATGATTATATAGCAGATCCGAATTTTGTAATTGAAGGTGGACCAAATGCGGTTATTTACTACATAGCTATGAGAAATAATATTATCGATCAAACTATAAGACAGGCCATTTCTTATGCAATAAATTACACTCATCTAACTGAAGTTATATACGGTGGACATGTAGCACGTCTGAGGTCACCAATCCCACTTGGAATACCCTATGCAAATTGGGGTTATAATGCCGCCACATTTGATGTATTAACAGCACGACAGATTTTGGTAGATGCAGGTGTTTGCAGTTATGATATCTATGATGAACAACAATGGATTGATAATCCAATTCTTTCATATAATTATGATTATCTTGCCTACAGTTCTAGAAGCATAGATATTGCTCTTCTTGTGGAACAGAACTTAGAAAAAATTGGCATAGATATCACATTGGTTCCAACAGAATGGTCTGAATTATTAGATAAGATATTTGGAAACTCAGCAGATTTGCATCTATTTCTTTCCGCATGGGGTGCTGATTTCATAGATCCATATACTTTCATCAATTCTCTCCTATCAAATGATTCACCTTATAATTGGGCAAATGTAGATGACCCCTATCTTCAAAACCTGATTGATCAGGGAATAAGTGAAACAGATAAAGTTGCTAGGCAAGCGATATATGATGAAATTCAAAGGTATTGTGTAGAGGAACTAATGCCATGGGTTTTTACAACTACTGGTTATGATTACTTTGCTTATAACTCTCGATTTAGTGGATATCAGTGGAATGAGATAGGAAAAGTCTGGTTCTACACAGTAGGAACTCCAGATTTAACTCCACCTGAAACCTATATTTATGTTGATGGGCTTTACAGTTTTGATGGATACTACTTTCCACCTGTTACTGTATGGCTTGAGGCATATGATTGGGATTCTGGGGTTCAAATAACTGAATATAGTTATAATGGAGTTGATTGGATTGAATATTTCGATTCTTTTGATATATATGATGAAGGGACTACAACAATATATTACAGATCTACAGATTTTAACGGCAATATTGAAGACACTAAAGTTGAATATATAGAAATTCACTCTAGACCTATCGATGATCCTGTTGTCATTTTTGGTATGAGTAGCGACGTACCTGGAATAGATCCACATGATGCATGGGATGGCATCTCCTATTCGGTAATAGATCAAGTTGTAGAGACCCTTTTTGCTTATGATTTGTCTGATCCTCAAATGAATATTATACCACGATTGGCTGCAGACTATGGTACCTGGTCTCCTGATGGCTTGACATATACAGTTCCTTTAAGAACAGGCATTACTTTCCATGATGGAACACCATTTGACGCTTGGGCTGTCCAATGGAATGCTTATAGATTAGGCTACTTGATGAATCTAACGGGAACTTTACCACCAGACCAACATGTTGCTTACATTAATTCATTATATCGTCATCCTGATGGCACTCCGATTTTTATTGATGTGCAAGTTGTTGATACTTACACAGTAAGATATGTATTGAGTAAGCCATTTGCTGCGATAGAAGCGTTGTTATGCTTTACAGGTTCAGGAATTTTATCTCCAAATCCAACTTCGACACCCTTCTATAATTATCTTGATCTTTATTCAGATACACTTGTAGGAACTGGTCCATTTATATATGGTGAATATATGCCTCAAAAAGGTATAAAGTATTATTCAAATGAAGAATATTGGCAAGGTCCACCAGCTATTAAAGAGTTATGGTACTTAATTATAGAAGATCCATACGATTTAAACCAAGCTTTATTAGATGGAAACATTGATATCACCAATAATCCTCTGTTTGATATGATAGATGCCCTTAGAGCTGATCCCGAAATCATTGTTGAAGAAGGATTAGGTATGATTAGTTACTATCTTATGATGAATAATAATAAAGTAAATCAAACTATTCGACAATCAATTTCATATGCGATAAATTATACGTATGTAGTTGAAGAGATATATCCAGGAAGATATGTAAGGTTAGAATCTGCTCTTCCACAAGGATTGAGATATGCTGACTGGACTTACAGTGCTGCTATATATGATGTAACTATTGCTAGGCAAATTTTAGTAGATGCTGGTCTTTGTAATTATGACATTTATAATGATGCAGAATGGATAGATGCCGCAATAAATAATCCTATAGCATCATATAACTATGCTTGGAGACCAGATAGTCTGCTTTCTAGAGAACTTGGAAATCTTCTAGTCGAAAATCTCCAAATGGTTGGAATTGAGTTAGTACTAGAAGAAATGTCCTGGTGGGAATTTATCGAAAGAATCTTATTTGATCCTAATTCTTTAGAGTTGTACTATTGGGGCTGGGTTGCAGACTATAATGATCCTAGTGCAGTTATAAACTATCTCTATTCTAATGAATACACTGATTATAATTTTGCGCAGGTAAATGATCCTTATCTTCAAAGTCTTATTCATCAGGGTATGTCTGAATTAGACCCAATAGCAAGAGAAGCAATCTATGATGAAATTCAAAGATATCTGGTTGAGGAGTTGATGCCATTTGCGTATCTAATGCTTAGCAAGCAATTTGATGCTTACAATAATAAACTAGCAGGTTATCAATCAAATCCACTTGATAAAGTTTGGTTTTACGGTGTATATCAACCAACTGTGCATATTGAAACTCCAACGGGGATAAATGTTGAAGTGATTGACCCAATCCACGGCGTTACGCTTATTTTTAGTGAGGTTATTGAAAGTGGAGTTACCACAATTACTAAGTTAGAAACTGGTCCAGAGATTCCATTAGGCTATGAAATAAATGGATTTTATTTCGATATTACTACAACAGCAGTTTATATTGGTCCTATTGATATTTCATTTATCTATGATGAAAATCAAGTGGTTGGTGATGAGGCAAACCTTAAAATAATGCATTGGAATGAAGTTACTGAATTATGGGAAGACGCAACAACTTGGGTAGATACTGTTAATAATATTATTTATGGTCAAGTATCCTCTCTTTCCATTTTTGCAATATTGGAGATTTTAGACTTGGAGTCTCCTATTACAACACATAGCTTAAGTGGTACCTTAGGTAATGAGGGATGGTATATCACTAATGTAGATATAACGTTAATAGCCACTGATGTATTTTCTGGTGTTTCAATCACGGAATATAGTCTGAATGAGATTGATTGGGAAGAATATCTTGGAACTTTCACTTATAGTATCGAAGGAGAAACATCTATATTTTATAGATCTGTTGATAATGTTGGGAATGTAGAAGCAACTAATTCTATATCAATAAAGATCGATAAAACACCTCCCGACACAGAATTAATTATTACAGATTGTTATACAGATGAGAGTGGTAATATATACGTGTCTTATGATTCAACTTTTGTAGTTGTAGGATTTGATTTTCATTCCGGAGCAGACTATAGCTATTATCGTATCGATAGTGGTGATTGGATTATCTTTGAGATTCCATTCAACTTAACAGGGCCTCCTGGAACTTATATCATTGAATACTATAGTTCTGATGTTGCTGGAAATATTGAAGCTGTAAATTCAACGTTAGTTATCTTAACTACAGAAGTTGAAGAAATATTCGAAGGATTTGGCATGCTTCGAGTTAATGGCCAAAGATTTGTTGGTTCCGCTTCATTATTGATATCAGATCAGACAATTCAAATGGAAATTGAAGATCAAATTGTTACATGGGATATTGTTGACTATGTTGAAATTCATAATATGGAAATCTATACTGGCGAGGGTGAATTAGGGAGAATTAAAGTGATTATAATTAGATGTGGAGATCGTACTTTCGTGCTAGCCTATGGGGATAATGTTTTCTTTAGTGGATATGGATGAAAAACTATATTCGAAATTGCGTATTCTGAAAAATAATAAATAAAATTTTTTTTTTTTACTTATCAATTTTTTAATTTATTGAATTTAGAAGCCAGTCATCAACACTATATTACTCCTTGATGTGAAACATTTACCATCATAATTAAATTCAGAAAGACTTCCAATATTATTCCCTACCTCAGAAATTGAGAAAGTTCAATATAACCTTAAAGAAACAGAGGTTATGTACAAAGATGTTAAATATTAATCTATCCAATATTTGTTACATTCCAAAAAATTTTTTTTGGTGAATCCAATATGAAAAACGAATCTAAAATAAAAATTTTATTAGGTTTAGTTATAGTTTTAGCTTTCTTCTTAATAACGAGTGACGAGAAAAAAATCAATTCTGTAGATTATGAGAATGACGATTTAAATCTATCTGACTATTGGGATCTTTCTGGTTCTCCAATCTTAATAGATAATTCTGACCCTAGTAAAGATTGGGCTTATACCGCCTTTAATTATGATTGGTGCACAGGTTCAGGAACGGTCGAGGATCCTTATATTATTGCAAATGTTACCATTAATGGTCAGAATTTGGGTAATTGTATAACAATACAGAATTCAAATGTATTTTTCATCATTAGAAATTGCACTCTCTATAATTCTACTGGAGGCTATTGGGACGGAGGAATCAAATTAAAGAATGTAAGAAATGGTCAATTAATCGATAATGATTGTTCTGAAAATGCTGGAAATGGAATATACATTGAAAGTAGTAATTTTAATACAATTTCAGGAAATATATTAAGCAACAACGTACGAATGGGAGTTAGGTTAAGATATAGTCATCAAAATGTAATTTCAGACAATACAGTAGAGAGTAATGATAGAGGAATTTACATTTCAGAGAGTGATGACAACATCGTATCTGATAACTATATTTCTAAAAACGGTCATGGGATATATAGTTCATGGGGTAGTGAAAGATCTCACTATATCAATAATATTATTTATGACAATTTGGGGGCTGTAACTTTAACTCATGAATTTCATTTAGGGTGTGATTATAATGTAATTTCTGGGAATATTATTGATTCTAATACGTTTGGATTGTGGATTACAGAAAGTCATAATATTCAGATTGAAAACAACCATTTCATTAATATGAATGCTTGGGGGATAAGCTTATCCAGAAGTTTAGATACAAAAATAATAAGCAATGTTTTTAAAAATCACATGGCTTATGGTAGTATTGCTGTAGATATTATGGATAGCAATTACACCATCTCATATCTTAACAATTTTACTAATAATAATATTCATGTTACAGATGATGGGAATTTTAATTCATGGGACGATGGGACTATTGGGAACTATTGGGATGATTATCCTGGTGTTGATTATAATGATGATGGTATTGGTGATACACCATATCTTATCTCAGGTACAGCAGGAAGTCAGGACAACTTTCCAATATGGGATGATGGATTTACTCCAATAGCGAATGATGATATTTATTCAGTAGATGAAGATAATGAACTTACTATTTCTGCTCCAGGTGTTATGGATAATGATTTCGACGGTGATGGAGATCTAATTAGTGCTATTTTAGTTTCGGATGTTACAAACGGTACTTTAACATTTAACCCAGACGGAAGCTTTACCTATCAACCCGATACTGATTTCTATGGGGTCGATGTGTTCAAATATATTGTAAATGATGGTTTATTAGATAGCCCCATTGCTAATGTTGAGATAGTCGTTAATCCTGTAAATGATGCTCCACCTGTGGCGGTTGATGATACCGCAACAACAGATGAGGATATCGCTGTTATTATTGATGTTTTAGCTAATGATGATGATATAGATGGAGATCCTCTCGAGGTATCTTCGTATACTCAACCGTCTAATGGCACTTTAGCATTAAATGTGGGAATTTTTACTTATACACCAGATCAACACTATTATGGGAGCGATTCTTTCATATACACTATATCTGATGGTATGGGAGGCTTTGACACTGCTATAGTATCAATAACAATCAATCCTATCAATGATGTTCCTCTAGCAATTAATTACTCTTATTCTGTAGATGAAGATGGTGAGCTTATTGTTTCTGCACCAGGTCTTTTAGCTTTCACCATTGATTTTGATGATGATCCTCTCAGCATTATTTTAGTTTCTGATGTTTCACATGGTACACTTACATTGAATTCAGATGGTACTTTCATCTATATACCAGACCCTGATTATCAAGGCACTGATCTATTTAAATACAAGGCAAATGATGGCTTAGCCGATAGTAACGTCGGATGGGTGGGTATATGGATTAATAATGTAAATGATCCTCCTGTGGCGGTTGACGATGCCGCAACAACCGATGAGGACGTTGCTGTTATTATTGATGTTTTGACTAACGATTATGACATAGATGGCGATACTCTAAACATTGTAAATATCTTAAATATAATAGGTGGTGTAGCTATTGACAATGGAGATGGAACCATTACTTTTACTCCAACTCTGGATTTCATTGGTACAGCTTCTTTTAATTATACTATATCTGATATGCTTGGTGGAACTGATACAGCTCAATGCACAATAACAGTTATAGATAACACTCCACCTGAATCAGTCATATATGTAGATGGTATGCTTCCATTGAATGGATGGTTTAGCTCTGATGGACTGATCTCATTCACAGCTACTGATAACTATGCGGGAGTGTCTTTTATAGAGTATAGTTTTGATGGTGGTGGCACATGGGAAATTTATATAACCCCTTTTGAAGGTGCTTTACATGGAGTTGAAATTTGGTATAGAGCATGGGATAATGCTGGTAATGATGAGCCTATAAATATATATGTATTTCAAATTGATAAAACACCTCCTACAACTACAGCTTCATTGAGTGGCGATTTGGGAGAGAATGGATGGTACACATCAGATGTAACTATTACATTAACGGCTGCCGATGCTGATTCTGGTATAAATTTTACAGCATACAGTTATGATAATGTGATATGGGAAACCTATGAGACATCTATCCTAATTCAATCAGAAGGAATTACCACCATATACTATCGCTCTACCGATAATGCCGGATGGGTCGAAGCTGTTAACAGCATCGAAGTAAAAATTGATAAAACTCTCCCTACAGTTATACCTACATTGATAGGTGATTTATGTGAGAATGGATGGTATAGATCGGATGTTACAGTAAGTCTTACCGGTTTTGATGCTATTTCGGGTGTAGATACCATTTTGTGTGATATCAAATATGTGCCTCCCATTGGTATACCTTCAATTGAAGTGCCTGTACCACCCAAAATTTACACGGGACCATTCACTATCACGGCGGAAGGATATCGTATCATTCGTGTATGGGTCAATGATACAGCAGGACACCTTTATGATATGAGTATCCACGTAAAAATTGACAAGACGCCTCCTATAACTACAGCTATGTTGAGTGGTAATTTAGGAGAGAATGGATGGTATATTTCAGATGTAACTGTCACATTAGTGGCAACCGATGATTTTTCTGGAGTAAATTATAATTCTGGCCTGAATTTTACAGAATACAGTTATGATAATGTGATATGGGTTACTTATATATCACCTTTCACAGTTCAAACAGAGGGAATTACTACCATCTACTATCGATCCATCGATAATGCCAGTTGGGTCGAGGATGCTAACACCATAGAAGTAAAAATAGATAAAACACTTCCTACAGCGACATATACATTAACAGGTGATTTAGGAGAGAATGGATGGTATATGTCGGATGTGCTGGTAACTCTTGATGCATCTGATGCGGTTTCGGGAGCAGATTGCATTTTGTATGATTATATCTATGTAGGACCTTTACCGGGAGACTATAAGATGACGCCTTTTCCATCCTTAGTTTATACAGAACCATTCACTATGGTATGGGAAGGAGAATTTCGTATTCGTGTTTGGGTTAATGATACAGCGGGACAAGTTCACACTATGTATTTTAAAGTAGACATTGATAAAACCCTTCCTATAACTACAGCTTCATTGAGTGGCAATATGGGAGAGAATGAATGGTACACCTCAGATGTAATTGTCACATTAGAAGCATCCGATGCTATTTCTGGCGTAAATTCAACAGAATACAGTTATGATAATGAGCTATGGGTGTCTTATGTATCACCTCTCACAATTCAAACAGAAGGAATTACCAACGTATATTTTCGATCCATTGATAATGCCAGTTGGGTCGAGATTGTTAATAGCATAGAAGTAAAAATTGATAAAACACTTCCTACAGTTATACCTACATTGATAGGTGATTTATGTGAGAGTGGGTGGTATAGATCGGATGTTACAGTAAGTTTTACCGGTTTTGATGATATTTCGGGTGTAGATACTATTGTGTATAAAATTAAATACGTAGATCCCCTTGGTTTACCTTCAATTGAAGTGCCTACACCACCCACAATTTACACGGGGCCATTCACTATCACGGCTGAAGGATATCGGAGAATTCGTGTATGGGTCAATGATACAGCAGGAAAAGTTTATGATATGAGTATCAATGTAAAAATTGATAAGACACCTCCTATAACTGAAGCTACGTTGAGTGGTAATTTAGGAGAGAATGGATGGTATATATCAGATGTAACTGTCACATTAGTAGCAACTGATGATTTTTCTGGAGTGAATTTTGTTTCTGGAGTGAATTTTACAGAATATAGTTATGATAATGTGATATGGGAGACTTATGTAACACCTCTCACAGTTCTATCAGAAGGAATTACAACCATATATTTTCGATCTATTGATAATGCCAGTTGGGTCGAGACTGTTAATATCTTAGAAGTAAAAATTGATAAATCACTTCCTACCGCTACACCTACATTGACGGGGATTTTAGGAGAGAATGGGTGGTATACATCGGATGTGACGATAAGTCTTACCGCATCTGATGCAATATCAGACGTAGATTACATTTTGTATGATTATACCTATATAGGGCCCTTCCAAGGTCCCGCTGTAATAAGATTTCCGCTTATCCCATCGTTAGTTTATGAAGAACCATTCACTATCGTATGGGAAGGACAATTTCTTATTCGTGTTTGGGTCAATGATACAGCAGGACACATTTATACTATGGATTTTGAAGTAGACATTGATAAAACACCTCCTACTACAACAGCTACATTGGAGGGGATTTTAGGAGAGAATGGATGGTACACATCAGATGTGAATGTCGCATTAACGGCAACCGATGACTATTCTGGTGTGAATTTTACAGAATACAGTTATGATAATGTGATATGGGAGACTTATGTAACACCTCTCACAGTTCAAGCAGAGGGAGTTACTACCATCTACTATCGATCCACTGATAATGCAAGTTGGGTCGAGCCTGTTAATATCATAGAAGTAAAAATCGATAAAACACTTCCTACAGTTATACCTACATTGATAGGTGATTTATGTGAGAATGGATGGTATAGATCGGATGTTACAGTAAGTCTTACCGGTTTTGATGATATTTCGGGTGTAGATACTATTTTGTATAGAATTAAAACCGTGCCGCCCATTGGTATACCTACAATAGAAGAACCTGTACCACCCAAAATTTACACGGGACCATTTACTATCACAGCTGAAGGATATCGGATCATTCGTGTATGGGTCAATGATACAACAGGACACATTTATGATATGAGTATCCATGTAAAAATTGATAAGACGTCTCCTATAACTACAGTTTCATTGAGTGGCAATTTAGGAGAGAATGGATGGTATATCTCAGATGTAACTGTCACGTTAGTAGCAACTGATGATTTTCCCGGAGTAAATTATTTTTCTGGTGTGAATTTTACAGAATATAGTTATGATAATGAGATATGGGAAACCTATGTATCACCTCTTTCAATTCAAACAGAAGGAATTACCACAGTATACTTTCGGTCCACTGATAATGTCGGATGGATCGAAACTCTTAATAGCATAGAAGTAAAAATAGATAAAGCACTTCCTACAGCTACACCTACATTGACAGGTGTTTTAGGAGAGAATGGATGGTATATATCGGATGTGACAGTGACTCTTGACGCGTCTGATTCTATTTCGGGAGTAGATTGCATTTTGTATAGGATTGTTCACGTGGGGCCATTTTCGGGTCCTGTTAAAACCTTGCCTACACCGCCCACAATTTACACAGAACCATTCACTATCGAATGGGAAGGACTACGCATGGTTTACGTATGGGTGAATGATACAGCGGGAAACCTTTATGAAATGGAGATAGAAGTAAACATTGATAAAACACCTCCTATAACAACAGCTGCATTGAGTGGCAATTTAGGAGAATATAATTGGTACAGATCAGATGTGACTGTCAGCTTAGCGGCAACCGACGATTTTTCTGGGGTGAATTTTACAGAATACAGTTATGATAATGTGATATGGGTTACTTATGTATCACCTTTCACTATTCAAACAGAGGGAATTACCACCATATATTACCGGTCCATAGATAATGCCAGTTGGGTCGAAGATACTAATAGCATAGAAGTAAATATTGATAAAACATCTCCTACAGCAACATATCAATTGACTGGTGATTTAGGATGGAATGGATGGTATGTATATGATGTAACAGTAGAAATTACTGCATTTGATACTTTTTCTGGAATAGATTACATATTTTATGATATTGATTATATGGGTCCAATTGTGATTCCTGGTATAGAAGAACTTACACCACCGACTTATTACACAGAACCATTCACTATCACAATGCAGGGACAATGGATCATTCGAGTATATGTCTTTGATAGAGCAGATCACTTTTATTATATGGAGATTGAAGTAAATATTGATAAACTACCTCCTATAACTGAAGCTACACTTTTTGGTGATTTTAGCAGCCAAAATGGGTGGTATAGATCAGATGTAACTGTTACATTAGCAATATTTGATGATTTTTCAGGTCTGAATTTTACAGAATACAGTTATGATAATGAGATATGGCAGATATATTCGTCACCTCTTACAATACAATCAGAGGGATTTACTACCATCTACTATCGATCTACCGATAACGCTGGATGGGTTGAGCCAATTAACAGTATAGAAGTAAAAATTGATAAAACTCCACCTACAGCTACGTATAATTTAATTGGGGATTCAGGAGAGGATGGATGGTACAGATCAGATGTGACGGTAAATATTAGCTCATACGATGCCGTTTCAGGAGTAGATTATATATTGATAACGGATACACTTTACACAGGACCATTTAACATTACAATGGAGGGACAAACCATCATTGAAGTATATGTCATTGACAGAGCAGAACAGCTTTATAGCATGCAGATAGAAATAAACATTGATAAAACACTCCCTACAACCACAGCTACATTGGGAGGTGATTTAGGAGAGTATGGATGGTACAGATCCGATGTGATTGTCACGTTAACGGCAACCGATGCTCTTTCTGGAGTGATTTTTACAGAATACAGTTATGATAATGAGATATGGCAGACTTATTTGTCGCCTCTTATAATCCAATCAGAGGGATTTACTAATATATATTATAAGTCAATTGACAATGCTGGTAATTGTGAAGATATTAAAGTCGAATCCTTTAAGATATCTATTGCGGGTATTACCATTGATGATACAGGAGATGGTGATTATACTTGGGCAGAGTTATCAGCAACACGTTGGTGTAGTGGATCTGGTACGTGGAATGATCCCTATATTATCGAAGAACTAATCCTTGATTGCCAAAATATCGAAAGCTGTATTACTATAAGAAATTCTGCTGTTCCTTTTATAATTAGAAATTGTGAAATTATAAATTCAGCGAAAGGTGGTTTTCCGGATTATTTTGCGGGGATTAAACTAATTAATGTAGAGTATGGAACTATAGAGGGATGTATAATTAGAAGCAATGAAATAGGGATTTACTTAATTGAAAGTGATTATAATTTAATTACAGACAATTTAATCGAAGCTAATAAGGGATTTGGAATATCGTTAAAATATAGTAATAACAATGAGATCTCATGGAATCAAGCAAGTAATAACCAAGGTTCAGGTATTGATCTTGGCTCTTATGGTACCTGCCATTATAATGAAATTATTGGGAATATAGCAAATAATAATGGTGGATATAGAGGATTAAAACTATTTGGAAACTATAACAATGTTTCATACAATACATTTAATAATAATTATATTGGTATAACTAGTGAGGGACGTAGTAACATTTTCAAAGGAAATGATATAAGCGACAATGCTCAATATGGAATGCAAATATCTAGAAGTAGAGAACTAAGAATTTTAAATAGTAGTATAAACAATACTTTTCAAAGTTACGGAATTTATTTCTGGAAATGTCAAGATTGTATAATTGAAGGAAATGAATTATTAAATAATAACGGTGCGATTCTCTTTGGAGATGAATGTTTTAATAACATTATTAGCAATAATGATATCATAAATAACGGCATTGGTATAAAAATTAATGGAAATTCTGATTATAACATTATTTATAATAATGAATTTATTGGAAATACATTAAATGCTGAAGATAATGGTTATGCTTTAACCCCAATTTCATATCAAAGAGACTATGCTAACCAGATTCTAGATAAGAGAGGCCTCTTATGGGGGACAGCATTCCCTCGTGTGGTTGGTGATAATTCATTGATTGCTTCCGCATTAAGCACTAAAGATAACTGGAACCTTTTTCTCGAAGCAGATTATCCATATTATTGCTCATGGAATGGATGGTTTTGGGAATCAGCTCCAAATTGGGTATGGTTAAGGTGGGGTAATTACGCCAATTTTGAGAGTGATACGCATCAGTATTTATCGTCCATACAAATTCATTATCGCATTATGGCTGAAGGAGGATGGAAACCGTTTAATAATCTGGATCAAGCAAAATTTTTAATCTTAAGGATATATGACGATGCGGGTAATTACCAAGATTTAGAAGTTGCAAATACACCCGAAGATAAGGTATACTATGACACGAGTATTAACAAAGTACCTTGGCTTATTAATTCTGGCCCGGTATTTGATAGAGTGAAACAAGGTGGATATATTAAAAGCTGTGCTGTTTTAATGTATTGTTCTGAACCATTTGGAACAATTGTGTGGTTGAATATAGATTTTCTCGAGATCGTTTATTATACATCAATACGTTTATCATCTAACAATCAATGGGATAATGGAACAATAGGTAATTATTGGGACGATTATCTTGGTGTTGACTATAATGATGATGGGATTGGAGATAGTCCATATATAATATCAGGTACTGCAGAGAACCAAGATAACTTTCCAATTTGGGATGATGGAGCTACTCCTGTGGCGAATGATGACTTCTTTTTTATAGACGAAGATTGCACTCTAATGATTTTTACTCCTGGAGTTATGGGAAATGATTTTGATGCGGATGAGGATCTTAGTTATGTATCAGTAGATATTGGTCCACTCTATGGGACGCTCACATTAAACACAGATGGTAGTTTCACATATGTACCTGATGAAAACTATCATGGAGTTGACACATTCACCTATGTAGTCTATGATACTGTAGGGGCGTATGATTATGGTACTGTACTTATAACTATTAATGCTGTAAACGATGTTCCTTTAGCTTATGACGCGTCTTATTTAACTAACGAAGATGAAGTGCTGAATATTCCTATCCCGGGAATTTTAGATAACGTATATGACGTTGATGGAGATCAACTCAATACCATTCTCGTAACTGATGTAATATATGGCACATTGACGTTAAACACAGATGGAAGTTTTCTCTACACACCAGATGCAAATTTCCATGGTGAAGACTGGTTTGAATATAAGGTAAATGATGGTTCAGTAGATAGCAATGTAGCAACGGTTACTATAACGATTGTTTCTGTAAATGACGCTCCTGTTGCAAACGGAGATTCTGCAACAACTAATGAGGATGTTCCAATAAATATTGATGTTTTGGCTAACGATTATGATGTAGATGGTGATTCTCTATACATTGTAAATATCTTGGCAATGCCTGGTCATGAAGTTATTGATAACGGAGATGGTACTGTAACATATACTCCCGCTTTAGACTTTGTTGGAGTTGCTTTCTTTAATTATACAATATCTGATGGACAAGGTGGAATTAGCAGTGCTATATGTTCAGTGATTGTTCTAGATACTACGCCACCAGAGACTTTAATCGATTATATTGGAACAAGTCATTATATAGCTCATCTTGAAGAGTATTGGTATTATCAAGATGTGTTAATTGAACTTTTTGCCAATGATGCCGGCGTAGGGGTGAGTTATACTGAATACAGTTTCAATAATATAGATTGGATAATATACACAGAACCATTTAACGTCCCTTTCGAGGGAGAGAGTACAATATATTATAGATCCTCAGATAATTATGGGAATCTTGAAGAGACTCTAATTTCAACCATAAATATTATCTATTCCCCATTTGTTATTGATGATGAAGGTGGGGGCGACTACACATGGTTTGAAGCATTAGCTCAACCTTGGTGTAGTGGTTCTGGAACTGAAACTGATCCTTATATCATAGAATATATGGTGATTATAGGTGATGTATTTATTGAAAGTTGCATCGAAATTTTTAACTCAGATGTCTATTTTATTTTGAGGAACAATACATTGATAGATGGTAAAACTGGTGTCCTGTTACAGAATGTGAATAATAGTATCTTAAGGAATAATTATTTGGGGCGTAACTTGGACGGGATAAGACTAGAAAATAGCCTTTGGAATAATATCACTGAAAATTATATTGTTGATAGCAAGAATGTTGGTATCTATTTAATATCGAGTAATAACAATACTATCTCTAATTGTACATTATGTGCTAACCTTTATGGGATAAAATTAGAAAATAGTCACTCTAACAAAATATGCTATAATTATCTAAAAAACAACAAACATGGGATTGACATGGTAAATAGCTACTATAATGTTATTCATGATAACATAATTAAATCGATTCTAATACGTGAGATAATAGCTATTAGAGATGAGGGCTGCTCTAATCATATCTATAGAAATATCGTTTCAGGTTATAACACTGCAGTAGAATTGTATGAAGCTCGTGATAACAGAGTTTTAATGAATACTATTACTGAGTGCGAGATAGGTGTTTCTTTGGAAAGCTCAATTCATAATGTTATAGAAGGTAATACATTCTCAAATAACTTGGATTATGCTGTGAAAATAACTGGAGGAGATTCAAATTATAATTTAGTTGTCAAAAACGAATTCATTGATAATAATGGTGGCAATGTTCAAGCGTATGATGATTCCGGATTAAATTCTTGGAGTGATGAAAATGGGATTGGTAATTATTGGAGTGATTATGAGGAAAGATATCCAGATAGTGGAGGGGAAGACAATACTTGGGATAGTGCATATGAAATAGATGGTCCTGTAGAGGTTGTGGATGATGGTTGTCTAATAAATCCGGCTCCTGTAGCGGTTGATGATATTTATTCAGTATTAGAGGATAATGTACTTACTGTAGTTGCACCAGGCGTTATGGAAAATGATTATGATTCTGAGGGTGATCTTAGCTATGTGATATTAGATGTCGGTCCACTCCATGGCATACTTACTTTAAATTCCGATGGCAGTTTCACATATGTTCCAGAAGCTGACTATAATGGTGATGACACATTCATCTATATAGTATATGATACTTCAGGGGCGTATGATTATGGTACAGCTCTGATAACAATTATAGCTGTTAATGATGCTCCTTTAGCATATGACGCTTCTTATTCAACTAACGAAGATGAAGTGCTTAATCTTCCTGTACCAGGAATTTTAACTAATGTTTATGATGTTGATGGAGATCTACTCAACGTTATCTTGGTAACCGATGTAATGGATGGCACATTAATATTGAATCCTGATGGAAGCTTACTCTACATCCCAGATGCTAATTATTATGGTGATATTTGGTTTGAATATAAAGTAAACGATGGTTCAGTAGATAGTAATACTGCGGTGATAACAATAACTGTTATCTCGGTAAATGACGCACCTGTAGCAGTTAGTAGTACGGTAACTACCCTTGAAGATACTTATATTAGCATAATCCTCTTTGCAACCGATATTGAAGAAGATTTATTGGCTTTCATAATAGTTGATTATCCCTCGTATGGTGGATTATCAGGTGTAGGATCAAATATTATCTATATGCCAGATCCTAACTATTGGGGAACAGATTTCTTTACGTTCAAGGTAAATGATGGAGCACTAGACTCCAATATTGCAACTATCACGATTACAATTCATCCGGTAAATGATGCTCCCATAGCGAACAGCGATTCAGCGATAACAGATGAGGGCACTTCTGTCATTATTGAAGTGCTAGCCAATGACTCTGATGTTGATGGAGATTCCCTTAGTATTGAAGAGGTGACTGTTCCTGCTTGGGGTACTGCAGTTATAAGTGGAGATGTAATAGTATATACTCCTTATATGGATTATAGTGGCGAGGTCTCCTTTATGTACACTATATCTGATGGTAATGGTGGTTTTGATACTGCTACTGTAATAGTCACTGTTATTGACAAAACTGCTCCAACAACTACCATAACAATACAAGGATCTTATCACGGTATTGATCCTACCTATGTTTCTAATGCTACTAAATTCATACTTGAAGCTACAGACAACCCACTTGGCTCAGGTATCGATAGAATCGAATATAGAATAGATTCTGGAGGTTGGAACACTTATGATATACCATTCAATCTGATGTACAAAGGATCTTATATAATCTATTATCGTAGTGTTGATAAAGCAGGCAATGAAGAAGCTGAACATTCGCTATGGGTGATTGTCAATGCGGTTAATATCACTTATACAGGGGAAATTCAAGGAACCTATTCTGATCTAGTCTTCGTTGAAGCTAAACTGATTGAGATGGCCACACAACTACCAATACCCGGTAAAACTATAGAATTTACCATTGGTAGCCAGACTGATTTTGCCGAAACACTCTCTGATGGAGTTGCACATCTTAATATCATTCTCAATCAACCATATGGGTACTATTCTGTTTCTGCTTCGTTTGCAGGAGATAAAATGTACCTCTCCGACTCTGACTCAAAAGAATTTATCATCGAGAAGGAAAATGTATATTTAACCTATACAGGATCTACTGTTGTTCCAACCACAGTTGAAACAATTACCTTAAGGGCAACTGTTTTTGATGAAGATGATGGATACTGGGGTGATCTTACCAAGATTTATGTAACATTCAACATCTATTCTTGTCCTATACCAGATCCACCTTTGCCACTTGTAAGTTATGGTCCATATATGATCGAAGTCACCGTAGTTGATGGAGTAGGAGTCTTTATAATTGAAGTTCCTAACTTAAATGAGAATGGGTATCTTGTTCAAGTGATTTTAAGCCCAAGTGAAAACCACTATTATCAAGCAATTGCTTCGGATTTAGTTACACTCACTGTTTACGAACCTACAGGAGATTTTGTCACAGGTGGAGGATGGATATGGAATCCAACTGGAAGTAAAGGTAACTTTGGCTTCAATGTAAAGTATAAGAAGAATGGGCTTCCAAAAGGCCAAGCGATCTATGTCTATAGGGAAGGTGATTGGGAGTATATTATCAAATCGAATGCATGGGAGGGAATGGCGATTATTGATAATCATTCCTTCTTCGAAGCTAAGTGTGTCGTGCAGCAATATAACTCCAAAACAGGTGAACTATACTGGAGTGAGGGAAACTATAGAATGCGGATCGACGTTTGGGACGAGGATAAAGATGGGGGAGTCGATGTCTTTCAAATAAGAGTCTATGATAAGATCGGACTAGTCTATCATGAAGCAGGTTTTGATCCACTTGGTATTTTGGAAGGAGGAAATATAGTAATCCATATTGACGAGGAAAAATAGGAAAAACTGTAAACACAAATAGAATTTAAAATTAATTAATTTCCTTTTTTTTTTATTCTGATTAAAAAGCTATCGTAAAATCTTTATTAGACTAATTTTAAATGATTAGCATCATATATTCCATTTTTTCAAAATTCACACAATTTGGGTTTTAATTAAAAAAAGAAAACAAATTATTAACTAGAATTATTTAGATTTCAGTCCTGTTAATTCTTCGCATATTGCCCACAATCGTTCAGCATCTTCTTTTTTGTAAGTCTCCTCTGAAGATTCTCTTGGTTCTTTATTTATAAAGTATTTTCCAGTTATTCCTTCAACATCTGGAGAAGAGGCTAAATAGATTGAAGTTTGAGCGCCTTCTTCTGGACTTTTAAAAAACTTCCTTGCAAACCATTGGCTAAATTTAGATTGATCCCTACCCAAATTTGTAGCTACAACTCCAGGATGTACGGCATTAACGGTTACTTTTATTCCTTCTAGTTTCCTACTTAATTCATAAGTAAACAACATTTCCGCTAATTTTGATATCCCATAGATTGAAAATAATCGATATTTCTTGTTTTCACTCTGAAGATCTTCAAAATCTATTTTTGACCTTTTATGTGCTGCCGAAGTGACATTGATAATACGACTTGGAGCACTTTTTTTTATAATTTCAAGTAATAAATTGGTTAACAAAAAGGGACCAAGAAGATGAACTGCAAAATTCATTTCAAACCCATCTAAAGATAAATTACGCGTTTTAAGCATAACTCCGGCGTTATTTATCAAGATATGCAAATTTTCATATTTACTCTTGAATTCTTTAACAAATTTACGAATTCCATCTAGAGATGATAAATCACATAAAAATAAATCCACGTTTTTGTTCCCTGATTGCTCTATAATTTCCTTTTGTGCTTCTTCTCCACGTTGTTTATTGCGACAAAGCATTACTACTGTAAAATTCATCTTTGCTAAAGCTAATGCCGTTTCCTTACCGATACCGGAATTAGCACCAGTTATTAAACAGACTTTTCCTTCCAACATAATTTAAAGTAAAGACTTTATTATTTATGTATTTGAAATGCTGAAGTTATAATAAACATGTGGTCAATAAAAATTAAGTTAAAATAGTTGCAAAAAAAATATCATATTTCTAATCTTCTCTTTCCAGAAAACTTCTCCAGACATTTTCAAACCAACCAAAATCATTCGGAATTTCTCTTACCTCCTCCCAGTCAATTAGAATTTGACCATTTTTCCATTGGAGTGTTTGGATTTTGTTTGTTAAATCTAGATTGTTATAAATAAACTTATGTTCTTTAAGATATGCAGGAGGAATTATCTGCATTTCTGATAATGAAGGATTCAGATTTTCTCGTAAAATTAGGTAAGAACCTCTGCTTCTACCATATGAAAGATGATAATCTAAAATAGCTTTTAGAAAGAATAAATGAGTGATAAGAGCATCTTGGACTTGATAATAGTTAATAATTTCCAAGTTGTTACTCAATTTTATTAAATGAACTAAATCTTTCATTTGACTTTGAATCGATTTAACTTCATCTTCAAGGCCTTTTAAAGGACGAATAATCGTAGCATAATTAGACATTCTTTCTTGTATTTGGTTCAAAAATTCTTTAGGAAATATATGATTCTCACTAGAATTACTTAATAAAGTAGAAATCTTGCTTTTAATATCTGTTACCTCTCTTAAAACAATTTCCTTGAATCTACCTAAATTACTCAAATTATTTTTATAAATTGAATGAGCTATTTTTTGTGAGACTCTTAAACCACCTACCTGTCCTGCGTTTAATGCAGCACCTCCAGGTCTATGAATACCATGATTTCCATTGATTTCTCCGATAGCAAAAAGATTTTTAACTGATTTTGATTCCCACCATTTATCACATGAGATTCCTCCATTGAGATGCTGATTACATACTGCAATTTCTAATGGTTCTGAGGTAATATCAATTCCTTGATTACTATATACTTCAATTGCTTTTTTATTCAATTTGGTTAATCTTTCAATGGGAGAATCTCCGAAGGCATTAGATTTATCTAAATATTCTTTCGCTTTTGGATGTAATTTATCAAAATCATAACCCATTGGATTTTTTGTAAAATCTAAGAAAACTCGTCGTTTTAAAACTTCAGTTTCGTGAAAAATAGCAAGGTCAATTAAAGAGGATCCTAACCCTTCAATTAATGTTGAATTAAATGGCCATTGATACCCTTTCAGGAAAATAGCTTTTGATAAATCTTGAAAGGTTGGAAAAATTTCATTTAAAAATTCTTTCTCAAGATTCATATTATCTATAGAATAATATCTCGGAATCACTTGTTGGTATGACCCCGACAGATTCCATCTAAATTTAGTGGATGCTAATCCAAATTGTGATTCTGTTAAATTTTGTAATTTACATCCTGCTTCAATAGCTAGGCTTGTTGTCCCTTTTTGAGAGTGGGGATATACTGTATTTTTATATAAAAGAGCAGGCCCTCCAGTTGCGAGTATTAAATTTCTTGCTTTAAAAATTCTAATTGATCTTAGAAAAAATTCAATATTCTTTTCATTATTTAAATTTTCAATATTAATACAAATAAGACCATTAACTTCAGGTTTATCCTTTTTATCATCAAGAATTGTTTTTATAGCATAATATTTATCATAAATCTTAATATTTTCATCTTGAACTGCTTTTAATAAACATTTTCCCATTTTTTGTGAAGTAAAAGGTCCAATTGAAGTAGCTCTTTGCCTAGGGTCGTTATCAGTTTTGTAACCTACAAAACCTCCATATTCATCATATGGAAAAGGAACACCAAGGTGAACTAAATGAAAAAACTCTCTTATCGAATTGGTTGCTTCTATTAAAGCAATATCACCATGCATGGCGCCCCCTCTACATAGATCTTTTGCCATTTGATAAGGTGAATCTGCTTGGTCTCCATAAATCGACATTTTATAATAAGTCTGTTTATCAGATCCTGCATTAAAGGAAGTTCCACCACCTAAATTATCTGTAACTATCGCAATTTCATCTGAAGGAATACCCTCCATTACTAAATGAAGAGCACAATTTAGTCCGGCAGCACCGGATCCCACGATAATTGAATTATATTCTTTTATTTCAAACTGATCTATATTGATTTCTTCCATAATTAACCTCATTTACTTATAGGCGATGCATATGAAATCCACCATCTATGTCCAAAACTGTTCCTGTTGAAAAAGGGATCAACCCGCTCACAATTGCAACAATCGGTTTAGCAATATCAATTGGTTTACCCCATCTTTTAATCGGAGTTATACCTTCATTAATGAGTTTATCATAAGCTTCAAATCTTGGTTCTGTTAAAGGAGTTTCTATTATTCCAGGTGATATCTCAAACACAGGGATTCCATGCTCTGCTAGTCTTGATGCAAATAATTTAGTCATCATCGTCATCCCTGCTTTAGATATACAATATTCTCCTCTATTTAGTGAAGGTGTATATCTGTTAATAGAAGAAATATTTATGATATAGGGTTGATATTCTTCTTTAATGTTTTTCTTAAGATCAATCATCCACTTCGCAATTGTCTGAGTTAGGAAAAATGGTCCTTTAAGATTAATTCCCATGACTCTATCATAGGATTCTTCAGTCATTGCTAAGATTTCTCCTCTTTTAGTGGGCCCTACTCCAGCATTATTCACCAAAACATCTAACCGATTGAATTTTTTCTTAATTTCTCCTATCAATCTCTCTCTATCTTCCTTTTCTCCTATATTAGCTTGAACATAAATGTACTTGTCTTCTAGATTCTCTTTAAAAATATTTCTCAACTTATTCAAATATTCTTCTGGAAGCTTATTTGTAGAGGCTCCATTGATAACTACTGAAAAGCCAATTTTAGCCAGTTCTAAAACAATTCCCTCCCCTATACCATGAGTACTACCAGTCACTAATGCTACTTTTTTATTTTCTTTATACATAAAATACTATTTATTTGGTATTATTAAAAATATTTTCAAATAAGCCTTGAAGATCTAAGTTTAAAAGAATAAATATAACATCATCTCTATCTAACTATAATACTCTAATTTATTATTATAAAAAACGTGAAATGATTCAAAATGAGACGATTTGCTAGTATTGATTTCTTGCGTGGGATAGCTATTTTTCTGATGATATTCTTACATGTTATTACACATGTATTAGATGTTACTGGAATGCTTGCTCAAATAAACGATATCCCCATGGTAAATATAGTAGCATTTGTTATTTTACCATTTTTAGGAGGATTAGCGGGTTTCTTCTTGATGGTATCAGCAATAGGTAATATGATTAGTATGTATAGGCATTTACAAGCAGGAAGAAGTGTGAAAGATTTAATTATAAGGCAAATCATGGGGGGAGTTCTATTATTAATTTTTGCTATGATTTCTGAAAGCATCTTAGGAATTCATGGAGTCATCCCAAATTTGATGAGGTCTTTAGATGATTTATCTACATGGAATTGGCAGGTTCTTCTTTATCGTGGGTACCATTTCGAAACAATTCATACAATAGCGTGGTGTATTATCCTTAATGGTGTAGTACAGGGTGTTCTTTCGAGAAATGATGGATGGAAAAATCCAAATAAATTAATAAGAACATACATGATTTTGATTGTTGCAATAGTAGCTCTAACTCCTCTGATGTGGTGGTTAGTAGATCTAGCGATTCCAGGATATCCATGGGCAGATGACCCGCTTACAGGTGTGGATGTTCAGTATCCTTACTTAGGGATTTCGGAATGGTGGAAATTTATCACTCATTTCTTCTTAAATGCTGTGGCAGGTAGAGAAGAACCGTTATTCCCATATCTCGCAGTATCCTTTATGGGTAGTATTATTGGCATTATTTTAGCCCAACCTAGAGCAGAAGTTCGAGAAAAGTGGATAAATTTCCCAAAAAGAGTGATGAAAATTGGCGGTATTATGTTTGCTATAGGATCAATTGGTCTTGCCATAAATTTAGTTTTAATAATGGTTGAAATCAATATGGATGCTGCCTTAAATCTTTATATAGGCCTTCCATTCCATCGAAATTGGGTTCCTGAAAATCCATCAATAGCTAGTTCTTATTTACCTATTTTAGGGTGGTTATTTCAATTTTTAAGCTTGAATGGTGCTGCCATATGTCTTATAATGGTAGTAGTGCGTGTAGTCGAATTTAGAGGACGTGGCAAAAAATTTGCTGATAAAACTCGCTTTTTCCGCCGATTTGGATTTGTTGCTTTCACGATGTATAACATTCAGTGGTTATATTTGTTCATATGGTTCCTAGTTTCAACATTTATTTATGGAACATCCTATTTGCCACTTGATTGGGCTGGTACATTTCTAGTAATGGCCATTACATTTTTAATCTTGCACGGTTTATTGCTACTCTGGGAGAGAGTAAAATATACAGGAAGTTTGGAATGGACGATGGGTACTATTGCTGCTCAGATCATTCCCGCTAGGAAAATGGAAGGTAAATGGTGGAAATCTGGTCAACTCAATGTTGAAGAGGCTTTTTATAATGCTGAATGGCTAAATATTCTAGAAGCGGAAGACATCGCTCCCGAAAGGAAAGGAGATTCAAGATTTGCATACAAGATGTCATTTTTCGGATTTCTCTTTTTCCCAATATCATTTATAACTTTAATAATTGCACAAGGATCAATGCGTACCGAACAGAAGAATAAATATAATACTCGAGGTAAGATAATTTCGATTATAGGAATAGCCTTTTTCTTAACTTGGCTAATTATATCAATATTCTTTAGTCTATCTGATCTTGGAATATCGCTCTAAAAAGCCTAAAAAGAAAAATTTACTTTTAATCCTATTTTTTTTTAATTAAGTTGAAAATTACAATTTAAATTAGGGGAATTTTGGTTGAATGTTATAAAGAAGAATATGACTGATAAAGAAATTGAAGATTATGTTAGCTCCGTGCTTGATCAAATGACTTTGGAAGAAAAAGTCAAACAGATGAGGGGGAATGGCTTAATCCGTAAAGTAATAATGGATGGGGGAATGGGTCGACGTGTATTTGAGGGGGGTGGTTCAAAAAAATACAATATCCCTCCCTTTAAATTTACTGACGGTCCACGAGGTGTAATAATAACAGATTCTACGTGTTTTCCAGTATCAATGGCTCGAGGAGCATCTTGGGATATAGATTTAGAATATAGAATTGGTGATGTAATAGGAAAAGAAGTTCGAGCACATGGAGGCAATCTCTTTGGAGGTGTATGCATTAATAATTTGCGACATCCATCATGGGGAAGAGCTCAAGAAACATATGGTGAAGATGCTTATTTAATAGGAGAATTTGGAGCCGCCTTAACATGTGGGGTACAAAAACATAACGTTATGGCAACAGCTAAACATTTTGTTGCGAACAGCATTGAAAATGCTCGTTTCAAGGTAAATGTGAAAATGGACGAACGAACTCTACGTGAGGTTTATCTTCCTCAATTCAAACGATGTGTAGAAGAAGGATGTGCTACTGTTATGAGCGCATATAACAAAGTGCGAGGGAAATATTGTGGACATAATGATTATTTATTAAGAAATATTTTAAAAGAAGAATGGAATTTCCAGGGATTTGTTCATTCTGATTGGATGTATGGGTTGAAAAGTACTGTTGGTGGAATCACAGGTGGATTAGATGTTGAAATGCCTCGTGCAAAATATTATAGAATTAGAAGAATAAAAAATAATATCCAAAAAGGTAATATTTCAGAGGAAATGATTAATGAGGCTGTTAGAAGAGTTATAACAACAGTTCTTCGTTATACTACTAAAGAAGACCCTCAAAAGTATGAAGAGAACTTAATTGGATGTGATGAACATCGTAAAGTTGCATTAGAAGCTGCCGAAAAGAGTATGGTGCTCTTAAAAAATGAAAATAATATTCTACCATTGAATAAAGATGAAATAAAAAAGTTAGGAATATTTGGAAGATTAGCTATAATAAGAAACACTGGTGACCATGGTAGTAGTAATGTTAATACTAAGCAAGTAATTACCCCGCTGAAAGGAATTAGGGAATACTTAGGAGATTCAATTGAATTACTTTATAATGACGGTCGGGATAGAGATAGAGTGAAAGAAACTGCTAAGGACGTTGATGCTGCAATAATAGTTGTGGGGTTAACATACAAAGATGAAGGAGAATTTATTCGTGAATTACGAACTGGTGGTGATCGGGAAAATCTATCCTTGCATTATGATCAAATAGAATTGATCAAATTAGTCTCTTCTCTAAATAAAAACTGTGTTGTAGTTTTAATTGGAGGAAGTGCAATTACTATGGAAGAGTGGAAAGATAAAGTCCCGGGAATATTAATGGCATGGTATTCAGGTATGGAGGGAGGGAAAGCTTTAGCAAAAATTATTTTTGGAGATATTAATCCAGCTGGTAAACTCACATTTACAATTCCTAAGGATCCTAATGATCTACCATTTTTTGATAAGAATGCTGATGAAATTGAGTATGGATATTATCATGGCTATACTCTATTTGACAAAAAGGGATTGGAAGCAGCATTTCCATTTGGTTTTGGATTAAGCTATACCACTTTTAATTATAGTAATTTAAATGTTGAGGTTAAAAATGATTCTATTCTTGCTTCTGTAGAAGTTAAAAATACTGGAAAGGTAGCTGGAGATGAGGTAGCCCAATTATACATAGGATTTGAAAATTCTAACATTGATCGCCCAATAAAATTATTAAAAGGCTTTTCCCGATTTCACATAAAACCAAATGAGGTTAAAAATGTGAAGTTCGAAGTTCCTATAAAGAATCTTGCATGGTATAATCCAACTTCTAAAATTTGGGAGAATGAAAAAATACAATATACACTTTTTATAGGTCCATCATCTAAAGAAGAAGAACTGTTATCTACTCAATTTAATATAAATTAGATATGAAAAATCTTAATCAGAATTTTTCAATATTTTCTTTTTTACCAGTTTCAGAAGATTTATATAATGCAGATATTAAACTTAGAACTTTAGAGCTTTCTTCTATTGTATTGAGATAAGGTTTATCATGAAGTACCCATTCACCAAATGCTTTTACTGATCTTCCAAAATGAGAAATCCCTTTTATTTCTTTTTTGGTTTTGAATTTTTTGACCCCTTTCCAAGTTAAAGATGATTTTGGCCAAGGACCTTTATAGAAACATCTTCCTTTTTTACCAAAAACTTCCAATTCAACCTTTTCTTTAAATATTCCGTAAGGAGGGTTAATAAATGTTGAATCATTAATTTGGGCATAGATTCCGTTTTCAAATTCAATAATTGCTAAACCAAAATCTTCTACTTCGATATTCTTGAATTTGAGATTATTTGTCTTTCCCATTATTGTTTTAGGTGTGCCAAAAGCCCATATCATTATATCAAGTATATGTGAACCATGAATTAGCAGAGTTCCCCCTCCTGCAGTCTCTTTTTTAGTTCGCCAAGGACCTTTTTCAAAATATGTTTCATTTCTACTGAAGTATACATTACAATTAGCGTAATATGTTTCACCTAAATGATTATTCTGTAAAGCATTAACCAAACGATAGCAATTGTGGTCATATCGATAATTATAATTAAAACCTAACTTCAAATCTTGGTATTGATTATCTAAAATCTGTATCTCCCGAGCGTCGTCTAATGATATAGAAACAGGTTTTTCACAGAGAACATGCTTTCCATTTTCAAAAGCTTGTTTTATCATTGGTTTATGAAGGTGATGAGGTGTGGCAATATATACAGCATCAAAATCCTCATTCTCATACATTTCCTCAGGATCTGTACAAGCATATCCTCCAATTTTAATAGCTTTATTTATATCTAAATCAGCGGCTGCAACAATTTTTGTATTTTTTATTATTTTTGTTACAAGTTTATACATCTTAGTTATCCCACCACAGCCGATAACCCCAACTTTCAATAAATTCTTATTTATCATTATGCTCCATCATTATTACTATTGTTTTAGAACCCATCTAACCATATCTCTTATAAGTGTACGATAGATCTTATTCTTTAAAGATTTTGCTTGATGTCCTAATGCACAAAAAGCAACTCTTCCCTCTCCATACGTCTTAACCCAGATTATAGGTTCAGGATTAGGATCTTTCTCATCATGATAATAGCCTTCTGCTAATACTTTCATATCACCTTTCATAGAGAAATCGTGTCTATATGGTTCATCAAAGAAAGTAAAGTTGTCTAGATTGGCCATTATTGGATGAGATTTATCAAGTATTTTGATATCTATATTGGTTTTCTTTTTATGCTTTAAAAATCTCCCTCCAATCATTTCATAATATTTAGGATGCATCTTAAAGGATGCTGAGGCACCATGTAATCCTACAAATCCTTTTCCACTAGCAATAAAATCTAATAAATTTTTTTCTTGATCTTCAGTAAATTCACCAAATTGAGTAAAAAATATAGTAGTATCATATGCAAAAAATTCTCTATTGTTGAATATCTCTACATGATCATAGATATCAACATCATAATCATTCAAAAGTTCCTTAAAATGAGAATAGGTCTTATTCTTCAAGAAATGCCTACCCCTTTGACAAATTAAAATTTTCTTTTTATCAGCCATACAACATCATAAAAAAAAATGAAAAGTTCTTTATTAAGGGTTCTCTAATTATTATGTAATGAGTTTGAATCGTTCTCATAATCAATTTGAACCATTTACCTATAAATCAATAAATCAATTAGAAAAGAAGATAACCGAATTAGGTTTAGATATTCCTGTATATCCTCGCCTAGAAATATTACAACAAAGAGTAAAAGTGCTTAATTTATTTATACCAAATCGATTAGCAATCCAACCAATGGAGGGATTCGATGCTAGTTCAGAGGGTTCTCCTGAAGATCTGACTTACCGAAGGTATGAACGATATGCTAAAGGGGGAGCAGGACTAATTTGGTTTGAAGCTACAGCCATTAATAACGATTGTCGTTCAAATCCTCACCAGCTAGTATTATCTGAAGAAAATTACGAGGATTTAAAAAAGTTAGTCTCTTTTACAAGAAAAATCTGTAATAAATCTCTTAAGAAATTAGGTTTTAGAAACAAATGTGTTTTAATTATTCAATTAAACCATTCTGGAAGATATTCTGTAAAAAATGGCATTAAATATCCTATACGAGCTTATCATAATGCCGAATTAGATAACGCAAAAAATCTCTCAACAAAGGATGGAATCGTGATAACTGATGAGGAATTACGAAAAATTGAAGATGAATGGGTTCAAAAAGCAATTCTAGCGAAAGAAATAGGTTTTGATGGAGTAGATATTAAAGCATGCCATGGTTATTTGATCCATGAATTATTTACTTCAAGGCTTCGAGAGGATTCAAAATATGGAGGAATGTCTCTCAAAGACAGAACTCGGTTATTTCTTAATATTATTCGAAAATTGAATGAAAAATTGAAAAATGAAAGAAATTTCATTCTAACATCTCGAATAAGTGTTTATGACGGTATACCTTATCCCTATGGATTTGGAGTTAAAGCAATAGATAATGAGACTTTTCCAGCATCTATAGATCTAACAGAATCTTTAGAAGTCATTAATAAGCTCTATAAACTTGGAGTAAAATTGATAAATATCACTGCTGGTAATCCTCACTACAAACCTCAAATTACACGTCCATTTGATCAAGCTATAAAAGGAAGATCATTACCTGAAGAACATCCTTTATATAGCGTAAATCGACTATTAAATCTTGCTACTTTAATTAAAAATCATTTACCGGAAGATATGGTAATTGTAGGTTCTGGTTATTCTTATTTACGGCAATTTGCAGGGTATATCGCTTCAGGAATGGCACATGAAAAAAGAGTAGATATTTGTGCTTTTGGAAGAATGGCACTTGCCAATCCTAATTTTCCAAAACAAATTTTCCAAGAAGGAGTTATTGATAAAAAACAGGTTTGCATCACTTGCTCAAAATGTTCTGAATTTATGAAACTAGGTCAAAATGTTGGTTGTGCTACTCGAGATCCTCAATACATGAAATAAAAATTGTAAAAGAAACTTATTTTAATCATTAGATTGAATTTTAAATATTAGAAAATAAATAATTTCAGTTTCATAGATTATGAGGAAATTAGGGAATTGGAAAAAATCAATAAAGAGAATTTTAATAATCCTCCTAATCCTTTTGATCTTTATCCCTTTTTGGAATATCATCGTTTCGAGCAGTATTGGCGGAACAGTCATATTTGTTACTTTTGGATTGTATTATTTATCAACTAATTATGTTTTTAATCACATTGTAATAACTTTATTTGTTATTTATTTAATTTCCATAATTTATCGTCAAAAAATAAAGAAAAAGAAGAAATTTCCAAAATTAATATTTTTATTCATTATTCTAATCTGTCCTCAATTTTTCCTTACAAATCATAGTTTTCCAGAACCAAAAGTGAGTCAAGAACAGTGGGAATTTTCAATGAGAACTCATTTTAATCGCACATTCGATTTATTTGATACCTTTAATGCAACATCAGGGTATAGGGATCGTCAAGATATATATTTAAATGATAGTAAAGACAGTAACCATGTATATGCTCAAGTTTCTCGAGTCTATCTAGGATTAAATGTGACAGAAGCCAGTATAGAAGCATCTCTTTATAAAATTTATAACTTAAGGGATACTTTGGATTTTACTCTTAACAATCTTCTACGCCTGATATATATTGATATAAATAGAAGTATACTAAGTCCCTATATAAGGAATAAAGTCATTGATGCTTTTGGTAAAACAAAATATTGGTATACTGAACCTATTAGAGATAAAATGATATATTATACAGAAAATCACCAAATTCTATTTCATACAGCAGAATTATTAATTGGTCAGCTTTTTCCTAATGATACATTTGTTATTTCAAATATGACTGGTCTTGAACACGTGAATCATGCTACACCGCTTGTAAAGAGATGGTTAGATTGGCGTGCTCAATTTGGTTTTGCAGAATGGCATTCAAATACATATTTTACTGAAGATATAGCTGCGCTTGTTAATTTAGTTGATTTTTCAGAAGACCCGGAAATTGTCTATAAGGCAGCAATGGTTTTAGATATAATAGCTTTTGACTTTGCAAATAATTATTATAAAGGAAGATATGCCACTACTCATGGTCGTTGCTATGATAGAACAAAATTGGGAACTAGTTTGGGATCTCCACCTTCTCGAGACAGTACATCTGAATCTGCTTGGATAATGCTTGGTATTGGAGAACATAATCCAAATGATAGAAGTAATCTTGCTGCTGTCGCGTTAGCTACTAGCGATCATTATGCACCTCCCCCAATATTAGAGGACATTGCTAATAATGCAACATTATATAATGAACATAAGGAACGTAATAGTATCAACATGGATGATGGAGATTTATACAATATCGGTTATTCAGAAGATGATCTGATGTTTTGGTTGGGAATGTCTGCTGTCTTACCTCCACAAACTATTAAACAAGTCTTTAATTTAGTGGAAAAGTACAATATAGATTCAAATAATGTTTATGGTCCAGATTTGATTTCTAGTTTTTTTAAAATATCAGCATTTTTACATGGAATCTCACTTAGTCAATATTCCGAGAAACTGAAATTAGTAACTCAAGGTATAAGTTTAGAAACATCAAATACTTACACCTATAGAACACCATTTTATCAATTGTCTGGTTCCCAAGATCATCAAAAAGGTATGAATAGCTACCAAGAACATATTTGGCAGGCAAGTTTAGATGACGATGCTTTCGTTTATACGAATTCGCCTGGAGGTCTGACTAAAGACTTGGAGCAGGAATATGTTGGTGGATGGAATCCAAGGGCTACATTATATAAAAATGTTGGGATAATTCAATATGACCGTGGGACTTTACCTGTAGAAGCAGAACTAATGCTTTATTTCCTTAATCTCTTCACAGGTAATAAATTTTATCAACATGCTTATTTTCCCCAGTGGGCTTTTGATGAAGTAGAAGAGCGAGGAAATTGGATTTTTGGTGCTAAAGACGGGGGATATATCGCCCTTTATTCTTTCTATAATACTCGATGGGCTTCTGATTATGAATTACGAGTTGATGGATTCAAAAATTTATGGATCGTTGAATTAGGAAATGTTGCTGAATATGGTTCATTCAATCAATTTATATCTGATATTCAACAATCTCATATACAAGTTGTACCACTAGCATTGGGTTTTGATGTTCAGTATTCATCTCCTTCTCAAGGGTTAGTAAAAGTATCATGGGATGGTCCAATGACTGTTGGTGGGAGTGAAATTGATTTAGGTCCTTATGCTCGTTTTGATAATGATTATTGTTATCAAAATTTTGGTAATAAAACGACTTTAATTCAATTTGGGAATCAGAGTTTAGAGTTAAATTTCGTTAGTGCTTCAAGAATTTATCAAATTACTTAATCAACTATAATAAAGAGAAAGTGAAAGTAAAAAAATATTTAAAAATCGGAAAACCAGCTGTAAAGGGTAGCATTTTGGTCATTTTTGGTATTTTAAATTCTCGAATAGGTATTGGAGTGGAGATTTTTACAAACAATCTTATTTATGGCCCTATTGCATATTTTTTCCTTGCCCTGTCAGGAATAATCATTATCGAATTTCTTCATATACTCAATAAATCCTCTGATAGAGATAAAAAAAATAAAATTGGAGTTTTAATTGCTTTTGGAAGTTTGAATATTATTAGTCTAATTTTGATTACCTTTAATATAATTGAGAATTTTACAATTTATTATTTAAATATCCCCATTATTCTTTTTACACCACTTATTATTATCTTTTGGATTGCTTTAGGCTATTTTGGTACTAAGGATATTATAGAAAAGATAACTGTAAAGATACTGGTTTTTACACTCTCATTTTCTGTTGGATTATTTTATGGTGTTTTCTTAAATACCCTTATTATTCCTACGCAAATCTATTTTTTCTTTTTGTCAATATCTTTTTTACAAATGTCCAGAGAATTATCAAAAGGATTCAATGAAAAAGAAAAAATGGAAGAGTATTTTCAATTTCCTAATAGAACTGATGAGAGAAAGCTACTTAAGTTTTCATTGATCTTCCAATTTGCTGCAATAATTTTCCTTATTATTCCAGTATTCCTTGAAATATATAATAATTTCCTACTTCTTTTTCTCATGGTTTCTAATCTAACAGTTATAAGCATTGCTTCTTTTCTAACTTTGGCAAGCTTAATAGAAAAAGAAATTTATAAAAGCATAAGTTCAATATTGAAAATTGGTATATTATTAGAATTAATTATGTTTTTAGCTTTTGGGTTTTAGTTTTTTCTTAATTAGAGTTGAGGTAAATATGAAATTATTACGTACTCCAGATGAAAGGTTTGAAAACCTCCCGGATTATCCATTTAAACCTAATTATTTAAATGTCGATGGCATAAGAATTCACTATATTGATGATGGCCCTAGAAACGCTGAAGTTATACTTCTTATGCACGGAGAGCCATCATGGTCCTATTTATATAGACATATGATTCCAATTTTATTAGAAGCCAGATTTCGAATTATAGCACCAGATTTAGTTGGGTTTGGAAGATCTGATAAACCTACTGAGAAAAGTGACCATACATACCGGAGACATGTGCAATGGATATCTTCCTTTATAAATATACTTGATTTAGAAAATATTACATTGTTTTGCCAAGATTGGGGCTCGCTAATAGGTTTAAGAGTTGCTGTTGAGAATCAAGAACGTTTTAATAGGATTGTATTATCAAATGGAGGATTGCCAACAGGAGAAAGAAAGCCAAATAAAGCCTTTCTAGATTGGCAATATTTCTCTAAAACTGCCACTAAATTTTATATTGGAAGAATTATACAAGGAGCCACAGTTACTAAATTGCCTAGAAATGTTCTCAAAGCATATGAAGCTCCATTCCCTGATGACACTTTCAAAGCAGGAGCTAGAATTATGCCTTCATTAGTTCCAACCACTATAGACGATCCAGAGCATAAAGCAAATAAAAAAGCATGGGAAGAATTCTTTAAATGGAAAAAGCCATTTTTAACTGCTTTCTCTGATAGTGATCCAATTACAAGAGGAGGAGATATCTACTGGCAGAAAAAGGTTCCAGGAGCTCAAGGACAAAATCATACTATTATTAAAGATGCTGGTCATTTTGTTCAAGAAGATAAAGGTCCGGAACTTGCTAATCTCATTATAGATTTTATTAAAAACAATCCTTAATAATGTTCAATTCTGTACTTTTTCTTTCAACCTCTTTTTTTTCATAGCCTCTCTTTTTCTCCTTAGTTTCTCGTAGTAATAAAGCTTAGGATTCTTTTTAATATCAATATAGCCTATTATAAAGAGGATAAGCGCTAAAAAAACACATGTATTTCCAATTAAGAAATACGCGTCTAAATAAATTAGTCCAATAGAAACTGCACCTAAATCTAAAAAACTAGTAGCAATTAATGGTGCAAATATTTGCGCAACGGTTTGAAAATTGGTTGACCATCCACCTAATTCACCTTGCTTATGAAGATTGACTGATTTTGTCATATTAGTTGTAATTAGAGGTCGTATAAAAGCCATACAAAAAGAAAAAGGAAGTACAAAAACGAAAACCATCCAAAGCTCATATAAAAATGGGTAGAATATGAAAATAATAGCAAATAGGATTAGTGATGACATTAGAAGCCGTTTTTCACCGAGTCTCATAATCATTGGTTTCATAAGTATTCCTCCATAAATCAAAACTGAAACTCCCGCAACGGCCATAATTAACCCAATTGCTAAGGTGTCAACACCATATCTGGCAACAATCACAAGAGGTAAGCTTGTTGTAATAATAAAATTCACTAAAGAAAGAAGGAAGATTTGAAACATTCTACTTATGACTTGTTTATTCCAAATAGAATCCCTAGAATCAGGATTAGACTGGGAAAGAATAATTTGGGCTTTAAGTTCATCTCTCCTTTCTGCTGGCATACTTTCGATTATTACAGTAATTGTTAAAACAATTAAAACAATCGTTAATGCACTCGCTAAATAAGTCGGTATTCGCCAATTTATTTCTCCTAAAAATCCACCCACTAAAGGACCAATCGTCATACCTAATGTATATCCAACCATTATTTTTCCCATGTGTGATGCTCTTGTTTGTGGTGTGGTAATATCAGTAATATATGCTCTAATAACAGGAATTTGCCCACCAAAAATCCCATCTACGATTCGTGCTAGAAGAATTATATAGAATGAATTTGAAAGTCCTAAGATTAAAAATGATAATCCAGTACCCGCTTGAGCGATTAATAGTATTGGTTTACGGCCATATCTATCACTTAATTTACCCCATATAGGAATAAAGACGAGGGCAGCAACTGCATTTGAAGAAATTAATAACCCAATCATAAAATCAGTTGCTCCAAATTCTGTGGCGATACTGGGAAGTAATGGGAGTACCATAGTATACCCAAAAACGTCTAAAAGAATACTAAGAATAATAGTAAACATAGCACGCCTTTGGTCTATGTTAAACTTTTCAAGATGATTAGACATACTCTTAGAATACCTAACAAAAAATAAAAGATGGTTTGAAAAATTAAGCAAACCATATAAAATTATGAAAATTATTAGAGTATGAAAAAATTATAATTAAGTATGAAAAATTGGACTATATAATAATTATATAATATGGTTTAAAATCTAAAATATAATACTCTAATTAATTGATGAGATACTATGAATGTAAAAAGGCACGAGGGTCATGAAAGGGAAGCTCCAAACTCACATCTATATCAAGGTCTTTTACCTGTAATATTTATATTAATCTGGTTTTTAGATTCACAAATATTTAGATTTTCTACTTTTTTAAATAATTTTGTCCCCTTTATGATTAGAATAATCTTATTTGTAATTGTGTTCGCAATTTCTATTATTTTTATAATGCTTTCCCATAGTACACTTTTCAAAAGTCATGAGCCATCCAATAAATTAATTACTAGCGGGATCCTTCGCTATGTGAGGAATCCAATGTATTTTGGAATTTTGTTAATTTATGTGGCATTTCTTTTATTATCGATTTCATTAATCGGAATTGGCTTGTTTGTCGTGGTGTTCTTAGTGTATAACTGGATGGTTAATTTTGAAGAAAAAATACTTGAAAATATATTTGGGGATGAATATAAAGAATATAAAAGCAGAGTGTCAAAATGGATTCCAAATCCATTAAAAAAATATAAATAGTGTTTTTTTTTAGTCTATTACTTTCTTTAATAGCCTTTGATTAGATTCTGGATAATATTGAACGTAATCTAATATCTTTTCTTTAGAAATACCATCTAATAACTTGGATAGATCAATTAAGATTCTGTTTTCATTAATATGATTTGATTCCCATAAATAAAGTAAGTCCAATATAGTTTTCTCATGATCTGAATAATTTATTTTGTTATTTATTATTCCAAAATCAAAGAGTGAATTTTTGAAGCGTAAAAATCTAAAGTTTTTTCCTAGAACCGTTATTGGAGAATTAATTAAAATCATATCATTTATTAGGTAAAAAAAACCATCAGGTTGTTCATATTTAACTTTATTTAAATTCAATGCTGTATAAAGTCCAAAATACCAATTTTTAACATTCTTCAACCTTAAACTTTTCCCAACTAGCTCCAATAACGAAAGTTTTATCCTTCTTTCTCTAAATTCACTAGCAGATTTCACATAGTATATATCTTCAAGAATATTTACTAAATAGCCACGAGAAATTAAATAATCACTACTAAGCTTATAGTTGACATACATTTCATCACAATATTGCTTAAGTTCCACAGAAGAGATGAATTTCCGATTGTCTTGCCTAATTGTTTTTAGAACTCGCTTCATAAATCTAATTTGAAATATGATGAAATTTATATAAATTAAGGAAAGAATTTCATCATTATTATATCATAAGAATGCTTAATTTTTATTTCTTTTACATTAAACTGTAAAAAAATATGAAGACACGAGAATAATTGCTAATAGGATAAAATATTATCAAGATTTCTTACTCAATAATGTTTATATACTAAACCAAACTAAGTATTATAGAAAGTTGCGACAATATTGTTAAGATAGAGGTGCAAGAATTTTGATGTTAAACGACCCAGAGGATCCTATCTCGGAATATGAAGAAACGATTAACAAATTAACAGAGCAGATCACCGAATTATTTACTAAAATCCATTTTTATCAAGCGCTTATTGCTGAAAAGGATCATGAAATAAGTCAATTAAAAAAAGAGAATCATCAATTGAAAGCACAAGTTCAAAACATTACACATCAAATAAAAGCTCCTCCTCCTCCTAGTCAAGAGTCGTATACACCACCTCCACCGCCTTCACCAGCAGTTGCTCAAGAACTAAAACCTGAAACACCCCTAATTGAACAATCAATTTCTTCATTTACAGCTAGTACAGATCCAAGAATTAATAAAAGACAATGCCCTAACTGTGGAGCAATGGGATTTGCAATTAGAGAAATTGATGATAAATCAAACATAATAAGCTATGTTCCTAGACGAATCTACGCTAAAAAGAAATCTTGTACTAAGTGCAGATATGAGTGGTAGGTAAAAGAAAATATAAATTAAAATTTGAAGAAAGGAGCTAGATTTCTTGGTAAAACCTCAAAATAGTTTACTAAATCGAAGTTTTCTATTTTCTTCTTAGTTTCTGGAAGAAGATCATCAAATTTCATTCCTTTCAAAATTTGTATTGTTTCCTCCTCACTAAATTCAGGTCCCTTCTCAGTCCAATTCTTTACTTTTTTATTGGCAGGACATATATGTTGACAATGAAGACATCCTACTAAACAATTATGCCATGATGGATCGATCCATTCGGGAAAAGAGATTTCTGGAGGGTGTTCATTATGATATGTGAGGCAGCGTTCTACACGTAAGAGGAAACGATCCGTTGGAATTGCTCCAGTAGGGCATTTCCGTGTACAAGCGGAGCATTCTTCACATAGATCCATCATTTTTAATTCCTGCCAATTATCCTCAGATGTAGGAAAATCAGAATATAGGGTTGTTAAACGATGGAAACTTCCCATTCCATTTACATAGGTAATATTATTTCTACCATATTCTGCTAATCCACATCGCACTGCTAACGTTTTTTGAGGAATACGTGCATATATTGCTTTATACCCATTTGATTCCAAAATTTCATTAACAAAATCTATCATTTGGTTGATTATTTTAAGGCCATACAAATATGTGGGAGGTATGAGTAATGAGATCTTCTCATTCTTATAATGAAATACTGCTTCAAATTGAGGTACAGGTGTTGAAATTATAAAAAGCGACCTAATTTCTGGAAGATCTACATCTTGTTTAAATTCAAAATAAGACTTATACTCTTCATAAAAGTCGGGATCTAAAAGATGTTGCTCATTAAGTTTTTGAACAACATTCCGCAATTCAGGAACATGTTCTGCAGATACAATTCTTCCTTTATATCCTTTCAATTCCAAATTTTTATAAAATTTCTGTATAATATCATCTTTAGTATCCATAATTGTCATACTCTTTAATTAGTCTAAAATTTCTTTTTAAATTATACAAGCTATGATTTATTAAACCTAATATCTTGACTCGACTTACTTTTACTTATAGATTAAGTCGAGGATCCTCCTTTATTGTACAAAAGGCAATAAGAGATTCCATATCTTTAATACCTGACATTTTACTGATTTCCTTTGTAAGATCATGCAACGCTAGATTATCTTTTACTTTCACCTTTATTAATATATCCCATTCACCGGCAATTTCGTGAACTTCCATCGCATTTTCATTTTGCGCCACTCTTTCAGCAAATTCACAACAATCTGTTTCTATAGTTAGACTTATTTTAATCCAAGCTGTAGTAGGTTTACCCAATGCGTCAGGATCCACTAATGGAACTATATCCTTTATAATTTCTGATTTCCTCATCTGTTTAATTCTTGAAAAAACAGTTGAGGGAGATTCTCCAACTTTTTCTGCCAACTTTCTATAAGTTATAGTGGCATCTTTTTGGTATTCTCTTAAGATTGTTATATCTTTGTCATCGACGGTTTTCTCTTTGTCATCAATAGTATTCTCTTTGTCTTCAATCATAGTTTTCTATATTTTTATTTTATATTTAGTTACTAGATATTATTCAATATATATAAGTTTTTCTGGACATCATGCAAAAAATTTATATACTAGTAGACAATATGCAAGAATATATAAAAAAAAAAAACAAATTAGAATTATCAAAATAACATACATGTTAGAGAATTATTTTACCTCAAGTTGGAGTATTAATAGGATGTCTGATGTAAAAAAAGAACTTTTAGCTCCTTGCGGTTTATATTGTGGTGTATGTCGGATTTATCAAGCTTACAAAGACAATGATTTAGAATTTAAAAAAGAAATTTTGCCCACTCTTAATGATGTTGGAGCGAAAACTATAGAAGATATTGCTTGTACAGGATGTTTATCTGATGGAGTTGTATTTCATTTCTGTCAATCATGTCCTGTTAAAGATTGTATAAAGATCAAAGAAATTGAAGGATGTTATCAATGCGATGATTTTCCTTGCAAAATTATTAATGAGTGGCCAGATCCTGTAGATAAAAAAGTAATGCTTCGTTCGGTTCTTGATTGGCGTAATCTTGGCACTAAGAAATGGATTCAAGAAGAGGAGAAAAGATATCGTTGCCCAAATTGTAAGGAACAATTATATCATGGAGTTAAAAAATGTAAAAAATGTAATTCTAAAGTAGATTTAGATTGAAGCTCCGCAATTCTACTCCCTCTTTAAATCATACATGGATTTTATTTTAAATCCCTCAGGTATCCTATCTTCTTTATACGGAAGTTCTTGTAATTCAAACCTAAAACCAACAATATCTTCACCTTCCAACATATAGACTGGGGGATTATTTGGGCGCATATTTTCGGAATCTAAAAATTGTGAAAAATCCACTCGTAATTTAAAAAGGGTTTTGAGTTCTTCTTGTTTAAAAACTTTTGCTACTTCTTTTACATCTTTAACATAAAAATTAAGATTGTGAACTCCTGGACCTTTCTCCTTCAAGTGGTCATACCATAGAGTACCTTCAGTTAAAGGCTCAATAAATTGTAGAATAACATCTCCAAGTTGGACATGTATAACGTTTACTGCAGGACTATGAGATAAATAATTAGCTAAATCTTCTTCAACTTTTTGAGCTCCAAATATTCTATTTAAAAATTCATATGCTTTTTGCGCATCCGGAACAACAATTTCAATATGTACTAAAGGAGAAACCTCTATAACCAATCCAAACACTCGTTCTTATCTTTTTTTGGTATATTTACATGAAATTTTGATCCTATAAGAATTTTCTATTTTTGTTATTTACAGACGTCCTTTATTTTCTTACAGAGAAATTTAATGTTGTTAGGTTTGTCAATGAAAAAATTAATTCCATTAGATAATGCAAGTGGTCTTATAGAAGGATCCGCACTTATCATTATGATTTTAAATGTTTGATCATTTTGTAGAATCCTTTTTGAAGCCTCAATGCCATTAATTCCTGGCATATGATAATCCATAATTATTACGTCAGGTTTCTCAATCGAATCATTCAGTTTTTTTATGGCTTCTATTCCATTGGTTGCTTGACCCACAACATTTAATCCATTTAACTCAAAATGTACTGAATATAATCTCAATATATCTAAATTGTCATCTACTATAAATACTTTAATCTTAGGTCTTTCCATGTTTCATATATTACGCCTGCTTTTGTTTAATTTTTCAAAATACCACTTTTTGCCTTTAATATGTTCCAGTTCTTCCAAAAATCTGAGGTTTCATGAAATTTAAATTGACTTTTTATAAAATATTTTAGACTCTGTGTCTATTTTTTTAGAAATAAATGCATATATTTAAATTTTTGGACGCGATATATAATTATTAGACACAATGTATAATAATTCTACGAATTAATGGTTTAAAGTATGAATGAGCCAGTAAAAGGGGAATCTGAAGATTTATCTAAAAAAGAAAGAAAAGCCTTGAGAACTAAGAAAATTATTTTAGAGGCGGCAAAAGAATTATTTTCAGAAAAAGGTTTTGATTTCGTTACAATGGAAGAGATTGCTGACTTAGCTGCTTTAAGTAGGGCTACATTGTATAATTATTTTAATACAAAAGAGGAAATTTACTTTAGCATTGGAATATCAAAATTAGAGCATTGGATTGAACAATATAAGCTGCTAGATGCCAGTAAATTCACAGGTGAGAAGTTAATCTTATATTTAACAGAAAATTTAGTCAAGGATATTTTAGAATTTCCTCTTTATTCTAAATTACTTAGAAGATTCTTCTATAGAAGCAAGGAATTAGAACTTCCAGTCCAGGATTTATTTTATAATAGTATGGTTAAAAGAAAAGAATTTCAAAGCAGCCCTGAATATAAACCACAATTTAAAATTTTTCTTGAATTATTAGAACAATACATTAATTACAGGCAATTATGGCAAAAAGCCATCAATATAGGTGTTAAAGACGGATCTATTGCTTCCACCTCAAATCCTATTCATCTAAATTTCTTTCTAATTATGATTATATTTGGGCTTTTAGATCAAATTGATTTCAGACGTTATTTAATGAGTATGGTTAATATTTCAAATGAACAAATTACTGGATTCATCCTTCGTCTTACTAATAAATTTCTTACTGGTGAAATATAATTATAAAATGTAAAAAAGAGTAAAAAAAAAAAGTTTTATATCTAATATCTTGATTTTGGAGCAATTACAGAATCAGGTTTAACTACTTGCTGTAGCATTTTAAATGCTTTTCTTGAAGTTGAGAAAGTTTTTGCATTAAATTTTTTTATTATATCCTTAAGTTCTTCATCAAAAATCCGTACATATACTTCAATCTGAGGATACCGCAGATTTAATTTGGATGTTAAATAAATAGATTCATCAAATTCAGACTCCTTTTTCCAACAAATAAAAACTTGAGTCACTTCCTCCAAGTTAACATGTGCCCGTAGATCACTTAAGAAACAAGCGAATTCATGGCACAAGTGTAGTTGTTTATTTACAACAAATTCGATACCATCATGAACATCATCAAATAGGTAGACTTCGCGATCTGGCTGTTGCGAAATATGATATGCGATTCGGTGAGTTAGACTATCCCTTCCAATAACTAATGCGATACCTGATTTATTTTTAGTCCATTCATGAATATTATCCATTGCCCATTTAGAAGTGGAGAAGGAATATGCATTTAATGGTGGTTCCCTTAGGTATTCCTGTACATGATCTTCAAATGCTCGAACATAGATATGGCAATCAGGATTAAGTTTACGAATTTTTTCAGTACAAATTATTGCGATACGTACATCATTTATATTAATAAATACTTCTTTAGCATTTTTGGCATTTGCCCATTTAAGGTTCGCATTTTCTGTGGCATCTCCAATTACTATAGGATGTCCAGCATTAATTAAATCTTCGACTGCTTCTTCACTATCCTCGATTATACAGAACTGTTGTTTATTTTTAACACAATGTTCAATAATTCTCTCAGATAGATGGTGATATCCTATTATAACAGCATGATTACGTTTATGAGATGCGAGAATTCTACATGTAATAACCGGATTATATTTTTCAAATAGTTCACCCATAATAAATCCAAAGAAGATCACTTCTAGTAGAATTGGCCATACTACTGAATAGAATTGTCCAAAATCTGCTGCATCTGAAGGAATATTCACTGTTAAAGAAAATAGAAATATGTTCCACAAACTCTCATCAGTTTCAGTAATAAGAAAGAAAATGAAACCAATTAGCCAAAACAGAAAGAAAAAAATAAACTGCAACTTATATTGTTTGAGTTTAAGATGGATACTGATAAATGTATTTAGGATATTCATACGTAAAATAAAACACACCAATATAAAAAAGATGTGTTTGAAAATATAATAGAATTAATTTTAGTTTTTTGTCAAATGGGGATAAGTATACCTTATTTCTTTTTATTTCACTTGTATTTAGTTTAACCACAAACTCTTATGAGGTTTGGAAAAGAAATGAGAAAAAAACAAATTGTTGTATTAACAATATTCATAACAATTCTAAGTGTTTCTAGTGTTTCGATGATATTATCGATGTTGTTCACATATGACGAACCAGAAATTCGAGAATACGTGGGTATTGATGGAACATCCTTATTAAAAGATAAAAAACCTTATTCTTCTAGTATACTTCAAACTTCTAGTATGCTTCAAACTTCTGGTGTTGGAGATACATGGGTTGTCACTGTGAGTGATGATTTTACAGGAGAGATGTATGATCAAGAATTTGAAATGGTTTTGGAAGGGGAAAAATGTAATTTTTGGATTGGATTAAGTCCTGATGTTTATGATGGTGGATTCCACGATGAATACGTTGCAAATGGTGAAGGCTTTGAGGATGATGTCTGGTATTTTGCTTATCCTTGGAGCTCTGAAGGAATAGCCGCAAAAAGAGCACATGCTCCTGATCCTGATGAAGATGGATACTATTTACCACCAGAGTATCGTGATTGGATAACTGGACAAGATTTATTAAATATGAGAGCTGAATTCGATGGCAATATTCATGATGGTGTTGTGACCCATTTTGGCGAATATACAGATCGACCAGGTCCATTAGACGATTATAAAATCCAAGTTTTAATCTTCAACATGCGGGATGGGCTCTTTTATGATCCATACAAATCAGGATGGTTCATTATGGGCTATTTCTGGTCATATATAAGTGAACTATTTGATTCCAACATTTTCCACATGGATACCTATCAATGGTGGAGAAGAGCTGGAACCCCAACTGAAAGCTATTACGGTCTTAGTCCACTACCTCTCCAGTATGACGGTACTTTCGCTCATGAATTTCAGCATCTTGTTCATTATGACGTAGATCCTGATGAACTGTCATGGGTAGATGAAGGATGCGCTACTCTGGCAGAATGGGTATGTGGTTATGGATTTTCACCTGGACATATCTCAGAATATCTCCTTAACCACCACCTAGATGCATTAACTTACTGGCAAGGCAACTTATATGATTATGGAGGCGTGTTCCTCTGGACATATTATATGTGGGAACATTATGGTAATGCTAGTCTGATATGGGACCTTACACATGAACAGTTGAATGGAATTGATGGATGGAGCGCTATTCTTGTAGGTCGTACTGAAAAATCTTTTGATGAGATATTCCATGATTGGATGCTTGCGAATTATTTTGATGATACTTTGCTCGGTGAAGATGGGGTTTATGGATACTATGAGTTAGATATTCCTTCCAGTGATTCTGAAGATCTTAGTATCCCTCTAATATTGGAAAATACTCCTGACCTATATGATAAAGTTGCAAAAAGTGGAAGTGACACGACTTTACCCTATACCGCAAACTATATCGAATTCCATTACCATCCAGGCTCCGCTAACTTTGATCTAACATTTGACGGGGATGTATGGACTGGTATTGAAGCATTTAGTGGTGAATATAAAATGTCTTCAAATGGAGACGCATGGGCGTGGTATAGATTCCATCAGTATTTTGACCTTACAGGACTGTCTACTGCAACCCTTAACTTCTGGACGCAATATGATATCGAGTTGGATTGGGACTATGGTTATGTGGAAATTCACGATCTTACAATGGATACTTGGTGTACTCTTGAAGGTATCAATACAGTGGATACATTACCTAAAAATGAAGGAATAGACAATGAAAACTGCCCCGGAGATGAAACTGATTGGGGT